>JADZAS010000004.1 GCA_020852515.1 Phycisphaerales bacterium | reverse complement strand
GCACAAAACGAAACGAAACCCTGCGTGCCCGACTCGTTTTGTGCGCACCAAACGAAACGCCAAACGATATGAATTCCAATTCGTTTTGTGCGCACAAAACGATTCCCAAAACGAAACGTCATGGGCGGTCCTCCGGGGTGCTTGGCGCCTTGGCGCGGCGCTGGTAAGTGAAGGGGTCGTTGCGTTTGCCATCACCGTTGCGGGCCAGCAGACCATCGGCATCGGCCATGCGGAGCAGACTGTCAGCGGCCCACTTGGACAGGCCATCGCGCACGGCCCGGCCGATGATGGCCGAGCGCGTGGCTGGGTCGTCATCCACGAACGCCTCGACGAATGACTCGGGCGTCCACTCGTTCTTCTTGCCGGGGTCATTTCGGCCGCGACCGCCCTGCGAGAGGAGCTGACTCGAATCGAGCCCCTCGTCGGCGGTCCACACCGGGAAGTCCCAGCGCAGGCACAGCGGATCGATGGGCGGCCAGGAGCGGACTGCGGCTTCGAGGACGACGACATGCTCCTCTTCGTGCGGTCTCAGGACGAGGTGGGTGTCGGTGGCCCGGCTCTGCGCACCGGCGCCGGCCCCGACGTCGGTGACCGACTTGCCGGTCTGATTGCCCTTGGACGAGTGGTGGATGAGCACGAACGAACAGCCGAGGCGATCGGCAAAGGCGTCGATGCAGTTGTAGATGTTCGCCATCGTGCCGTTGTCATTCTCATCCCCGCCTGCGGGCATGAAGCGATAGAACGCGTCGAGGACGATGACCTTGTAGCGGCCGGGCTCGATGGCGGCGAAGTAGGGCGCGAGGGTGAAGATGTCGCGCAGGCGGCCGCGGAGATTGTCCACGAAGATCCGCCGGTTGAACTCGCGCATGGGTATGCCGCGGGCGTGCGCGACCTTGGGGATGCGGTGAGCGCTGGTTTCGCGGTGGAGTTCGTTGTCGATGATGAGGACATCGCCGCGCTCGGTGGCGTAGCGACCAAGCCAGGGGCGGCCCGTGGCCACGGCGATGGCGAGATCGAGGGTGAGCCAACTCTTCCCGACTTTTGGACTGGCGATCACATTCATCGTCTCGCCCTGGCGCAGCAGGCCATGGACCACGGGCGGGCGGAGCAGCGGGTGGGCGCTGACGAGCTGCTCGACAGACAGCGGGGCCGGGGCGAGCGGGTTGTCAGGCGCGGGCGGGATGTCGGCCAGGAACGCGGAGAGATCGACGCCGCGTGTACGGGTCGGCGCTGTGCCGTAGCCTTGCGATGCCAACGCCGAGGCGGCTGCGTTGAAGTCTCCGCCATGTTCGAGCAGTGCGTACACCGCGAAGGGTGAATAGCCCTGCTGCGCTTCAAAGGGCGCGGCGTTCGTCGAGAAGACGTAGAACACGCCGTCCTTGAGCGTGGCGCTCGTGCCGGCGGATTTGCCGGGCCGACACCAGTGCTCGTTCTCGCCTCCCTGTACGAGCGTCCAGCCGTGAGCTCGGAGGATGGCGCGGGGATCGCCACGGCGGTTGAATTCATCGCCAGGGCGCGAGGTGGAAACGTCGTCAGAAACGCCACTTGGCGTGTCAATGACGGGTGGACGAGTCTCATCGAGCGCCCACGCGCAGCCGAGCAGGATGTCGCGCTGGTCCGAGGTGATGACCGGTGGTGCGGCGAGTTCACCCTTGAGGATCTCGTAGCCGTCGGAGGGCGCGCACAGAAAGAGCCCACCCTCGCCGCGCGTCTCGATCATGGTGATCGTGATCACCCAGGCGCCGCCGGCGTCCCGGCGCGGCTTGTGCTCCTTGCATCCAACGACAACCGGCTCGTCGGCGCCGACCTCGATGCGGCGCTGGGCGAGCTTCGTATTGCCGGAGACGGGCTGATCGCAGCGGTAGATGACGTGCCGACCGCCCGATGGCGTCGATTCGATCACGAGGCGATCGACGAGACCGGGCGCCATGGACTCGACGGCGCGGCGCCAGGGCTCGAAGGCCTCGCCGCCCAGGTCAAAGTCGATCATCTCCAGGTTGCCCGAGACTGCGCCGCACACGAGGCACAGCGCGGTTGCCGACCCGTCGAACCAGCGCGCGAGTTCCTCTCGCGAGGGCAGTCGGGATTGATAGGGCTTCCACTCGCGCAGCGCCGGGCGCTTCTCCTGACCGGTGCGCACCGCCGGCAGCGCGCACAGACCCGCGGCAACACACGTCTGCGCCTGTGCGTGGAGAGAATCACTCCTGTTCGGCCGCGTGAGACTCACGGGTCAGGCGGCCTCCAGGGCGGCCGGTCATGATCGGGTTGGATGAGGCGCATCACGTTCATGCTCCTAGAACGGCACCTCGTCGTCGCAGATCCGCGCGTACTCGGCAGCGCCTTCGTCGGTGTCGATGCGCGGAGGCCGTGCGCCCAGGACGTGGCTCACGATCCGGTCGTACTTCTCGCCTGGCTTTCGCTCGACCGTGATCGCCAGCGTCGGCGTCAACGCGCCGCTGCGCGCCAGATCTACCGCCTCGTCGACGTCATCAGGCACCGGTTCATTGGACCGCCGTCGCCACCACTGCTCGGCCTTCTGACGGGCGTAACCCGTGTGTTCAAAGCAGACCCATTCCGAGAATGAGGTGGCGAGTCCGCAGCGGTAATCCACACGCATGGTCGGTGCAGCGCTGGGATCGTTGCGCTTGAAATGCACGTGGTACGAGATCTCACCCACCTCGTACTCGGTTCGCGTCACCTGATCGGAGAGGATGCCATCACTGCTGGCTTGAGTTTCGAGGTGGCGAGATTCCGGGGGCGGGAAAGCAAAGCCGCAGTCGGGACAGATTGAATACGCCGCATGGATCAGCGCTCGGCATGCCGGACATTCCTTGGCCGGCGCTTCACCATTCCCGGCCGAATTGGGATCGCTGATGCGGATCTGATCAACCGGCCCGTGGCGCAGGACATTGCCGCCGAAGTCGAGAACGAGGCAGTCAGCCTTGCCCGGATGGAGTCGAAAGCCCCGCCCCACCATCTGGTAGTAGAGCCCCGGTGATTTCGTGGGACGCACCAGAGCCACGCAGTCGACGTTGGGCGCATCAAAGCCGGTGGTGAGAACGTTCACGTTGCACAGGTACTTCAGAGCGCCAGCGCGGAATCGCTCGAGCAATCGATCGCGCTCGTCCGACTGGGTATCGCCAGTCACGAATCCGCATTCGAAGCCATGCGCGTCATTGAGCCGGCGCACGATGTGCTCGCCGTGCTTCACGCCCGAGGCGAAGATGAGCACGGATCGACGGTCGGTTGTTTGCTCGACGATTTCAGCGCAGGCGGCATGGACGAGTCGCTCCTCGTCCATGAGGTCCTCAACCTCACCGGCGACGAACTCGCCACCACGGACATGGAGCCCGCCAAAGTCCACTCGCTCGGCACCGGCCTTGGTGCGAAGCGGGCACAGGAAGCCCTGCACGATGAGCTCGCGCACCCCGATCTCGTAGCAGATCTCGTTGAGGATGTTCTCCGGCGAGCAGATCGAACCCGACTTCATCCGAAACGGCGTCGCGGTCAAACCGATGACGCGCACATTCGGATTGACCGCCCTCGCGTCGTCGAGGAACTGCCGGTACATCCCCTCGCCATCGGGCGGGATGAGATGGGCTTCGTCGATGAGGATGAGATCGAACCGCCCCAGATCGCGCGCCCGACGGAACACACTCTGAATGCCGCCGACGATGATCGGGTGATCGGTGTCGCGGCTGCCCAGACCTGCGGAGTAGAGGCCGATGCAGTGCCACAGCCCCGGCGCCACCGCAACCAGTTTGTCGACGGCCTGATCGAGCAGCTCCTTGACATGGGCGAGGATGAGAATCCGCCCATTCCAGAGTTCCACCACATCTCGGGCGATCTGGGCGATGATCAGACTCTTGCCCGCACCGGTCGGACACACCACGCACGGGTTTGTCTCGTGCTCACGCAGGTGTCGGTAGACGGCTTCGACCGCCTCGCGCTGGTAGTCGCGCAGGTTCACGCCGACACCTCGGCGCCATCCGGCAGGATGCACCGGTCGTGCATGATCGGCACGGTGTAGAGAGTGTCACTGCGCCGGCCGAGATACCCGATGATGAAGGCGTTGACCCACTCGACTGGTCGGCCGGTTCCATAGAGCGGGATGGGCTTGCACAGGCATCCGGCGCTGCGGGCCTCGACGATGCGACCCGTTTCCCAGATATTCTGCGTCATGTGGGCATCAGCGCGATGGGTGTGTCCGTGGATCACACTCCTTCCCTGACTGATTTGCAGGTGCGCCCGTGTCGCGGCTTTGGCGTGCGACCAGCCGTGCACAGCGATGATGCGCGAATTGATCGGATAATGCGGGTAGCGCCCATCGGCCGAGCCGTACGGCACGTAGCTGAATCGCGATCGGCCCTTGGAGAGCTGAATGCGCGGCGCCAGTAGCGAGTAGGCTCCTCGCCCTTCAGCGGTCGCCGCGGCCCAGCGATCCAGGCGATACTCGTGATTGCCTTCGACCATGACGAGGCGCGTGCAGCAGCGCTGCACGCGGTCGAGCAATGCGTTGGCGCGCTTTAGATCCTCGTTGTAGTCGCTCTCGGGTACGCCATAGGTGGGTGGATGCACTGAGAACTGCCCGCAATCGAGCAGATCGCCAAGACAGACGATCAGGTCAGGCTTGATGCGCTGAACGGCGCGGCAGAAGACCTCGACGGCGCGAGGATTATGGTGCGGAATGTGCACATCGCCGAAGGCCATCATGACCTTCGACTTGCGCCCTGCTGCCCTGGCCATCACTCATCTCCTGCGACCATGGCTCCCGTGCGGGCGTAGCCGGCGATGTCGACGAGGTTGTCGCGCTTGTGGCGGTGGGCCTCACGAGCCAGTTTGACGGCGATCATGCACAAGGGCACATCCATCGCCACGAGTGGCTGACGGAGTTTCGTGGCGAGCAGACCGTTCCACATCACTGCGGTTCGTGTGAAATCGTCACGAGGGTGGCCATAGTCGGTCTGGCGCTCGCCGCTTGTCACCAGCGCCGCTTCATCGAGGATCGAGGGAGTCGGCGCTTCGGAATCGGCAAGCCGGAGCGTGTGCAACTGCACCAAGGGTGTGGGTGGCTTGCTGATCTCAGACAGGGTGACGATGTCGAGAACCGGCAATCGCAGTTCCCAGGCGATCATGTACTCGAGCTTGGCGCCACGCGACTGCTCCCAACCGGGCAGCATCGCCAGGCCGTTACAACGCAACAGCAGTTCCATGTCGGCTCGCATGTACTCGGCCCGGTCACGGTCGGTCTCGCCGTCAAAATTGCGCGCCGGATTGAGCGGCTCGTAACCCGCCTGCCTGAGTCGTTCCTCGGCCGCGAAGAACGCCGGGAAGTTGTGCTCTGGTATTCCCGTCATCGGGCCCGAGATGTAGAGGCGCTTGGGCCGACCGTTCATGTGGTCCATTGCGGAATGCTCCGTGTCATCGGACAAATGCGCACTGCGATGTGGCCCTCGGGGACAACCGCTCCGCGCCAGATCTCCAGGTGGTCAATCTGCGAGTCGTCGTGGTATGCGCCCCCATGCGCGAGCGAATCGAGCGTGCTTTTGAGTAAGTTATCGAGATCCCTTCGGCGGCGATCCGGTGGAGACGCAACGATCGACACATCAAGGCGGCCGTCCTGCGCCCGGGCGCCCGCCGCCGCGAGAGCCGAGACCACCGCGCCGCGGTAGGTCCGGCCCTCGCGGCTGATGAGCATGCGGCATCCATGCCTCGTGCTCACCATGCGCCAGTAGTGATTGACGCTCGGCGGGAAGGGCAGCAGGAAGACCTGCTCGCTCAGCGTTTCCAAGGTGGAGTGCCCCCGGCGCCGTTGGCGGCGGCCGCCGTCGGACGCGCCGGTGAGGCGTCACGCTTGGCATACCCCTTGATGTAGTTGGTGAGCTCGCCGTTGTCCTCGCGCTTCTTGCAGCCGACCGAGGCGATCAGCGGCAAGTTGTGCAGCTCAACCGAATCGCGGGGTTTCATGACGTTGACGCTCCGACAGATGCTCGAGAGCGTCCCCTTGGCGATCTGCACCGTCGTCTCGTTGGGGTGCTTGAGCGTGAGGCGATCCCAGAGTTTGCGCCCCTTGTACGGGCCTTCGATCACCTCGAGTTCCAGCTCGAGATACTCTCCCGTGCCGGCTTTGGTCGGTTTCATTTCGCTGGCGGTGATGATCGCCAGGTACTTGCCGATGGGGATGGGATCAAAACCGACGTTTGGATCGACGTCATGCGCGTCGAAACCATCGAGATGTGCCATGGTCAGGCTCCTTGTTGAGCGGGCTCTTGGTCGTTGGTTGGCGGGGTTTCGCCGCGGACGAAGGCGGCATAGATGCGGTAATCGAGTGGGAACTCATCAGGGAGATTCAGCCGGTTCTTGGCCACATGCGCCGGACGTTCAGTGGTGCGCAGGATCCGTTCGCCCGTGCCGATGCCCTGCGTTCGTTTGCGATCGAAGCCTTCGCTCGTCGTCTTCGTGTGGACCTGGTAGGTGGCGAACAGAACTTCATCCGCCCACCCCTGGAGCAGCGCCGAGGCCTGCTTCTGGAGCCGCGGGACATACCGGTCGTAACTGTCCGTCTCGGGATTGGCGAACTTTTCGATCTGGGCATGGGCGATGACGATCACCTGCATGCCGCGCTGACTGCGGAGCGCATCGAGGCCCGAGAGCACCTCACGCCACTGCGTGAGCGCGAAGACGTAGCCCTTGGCGTAGCCGATGTCTTCGATCGACTCGACCCCGCGCTTGGCGCAGACTTCCGCCCAGATGAGGCGCTCCAGCCAGTCGAGTGAATCGATCACGACCGTCTGGTAGTCATGATCCTCGGAGTACAGTGCGGTCAGCGCATCGAGCACATCGCCGTACTTGACGGCCAGCGGGAATCGATCGACTTCGAGATCGTTCACGCCTTCTTCGGTCTGGATGAAGATCGGCTTCTCCGCCATCGCGCCAAAGGTGGATTTGCCGACACCGTGGACGCCGTAGAGAAGCACCCGGCGTGGGAGTTGGGCTCGTCCTCGTTGAATCGTGCTGAGCGCGGTCATAGCGGTCCTTTCAGAGATGGCTGGTCTTGTATTGAGAAGAAGCGGGCGAGCCTGCGATGGGTGAGGGAGTCGATGAGGTGCGCGAGGCTCGCCCGCTCGAGGATGGGCTGGTGGTTTCGTAGAGACGGATCGATTCGAATCGCGTGGGCCAGATCCCTGACTCGCGGCAGCGCGTCAGTTCCTGCATGGCGCGTTCGTTCTCGGCTTGAGCCTCGTCGAGCGCTCGCGGCGCGATCTGCCAGACGCCGCAACGGAACGGTTCACGCTTTTCAACGGCGATCAGGTGGACTGGCAGCCTGGCCGTCGCCATCGCTTCGAACATGGCGCGATAGAACGCCATCTGCTCGACGTAGCCGAACGCGGTAATGTCGAGTTCGAAGGTGTCGAGCGAATCGGTGGTCTTGAGATCGACGATGCCCCGTCCGGGCTTCGGGTTGACCCAGTCGAGCCGGGATTGGCATCGGAGTCCGGCATACTCACCGCGCAGAACACCCTCAGCGACGCCATCTGCAAGCAGTTCACGTGCAAACAGGTGCCCCTGAACGCTCGCGGCCATCTGCTCAATCAGCGCCGCCTGATCATCGCTGAGCACGGGTTTGCCAATGCGGTCTGCCCACTGGGTAAACGCCTTGGTGTTGGAGCCGAATGGCTGGCCGGTGCGCGGGTTCATGGGACCGCCCACGGCGAACTGCGACTCGTACCGGTCCCGTCCCTCGAGAATCAGCACGTGCGCGGCGCGTCCGACGAGATACGCCGCTGAGTCGCGCTCGGGAATGAGACCCTGCTCCTTCTTGCGAAAGAGCAGTGGGCAGCGCCGAAAGTCAGCAAGCCGATGCGCCGTGACGTGCTCGGCGCTGCGGGCGTGATACGCCTCAGCGGGTTCATGGATCAGCGCGTTGAGGATGGATTGATTCGACATGGCGACTCCCCGCCGCAGTAGCGCTCGCGGCACAGGGGTTGTCGCTGTTCATGCACCTGATTCGCCGCCGATCGGCGGGCTGCGTGGAAACTCATGTGTCCGACACATGAGCGTCATGTGTGCCTCACCTGACCCCTCACGTGTGCGTCACACGCTCGCACATCCGCCCCACATCTGATCGCCCAAACTCATCTCCGACGCGCGAGACGTGTCCCCGCACTCGCGTCTTCCATCGCTCCCGACAGTGACCCACATTCCCTTCACTTCAGGAGCAGGTAATGAGCAGCAACGAGTATCGCGGCGTCATGGACGATTGGCAGATGCGACTGATCGACGCACGGGCAAGGCGCATGGGCCTGGACAATCACAGCCGCGATGATGTCGCCCAGCAGATCGCCATCGAAACAGCCAAGTTCAAATCGGACCCGGTGCGGTCAGGCGAGGCGCTCCAGCCCAATGCAGTGCTCTCCACGATCGTGAACCGCCAGGTGCGATCGGCCGCGCGCCGCTGCGCCCGCGATCGCGAGCGCAAGCAACAGATGTGCCAGCGCGGCGGAATCCCCACGGAGTACGAGTCCAAGCACGAAATGGAAGTTGATGTACGCACTGCGGTCTCGGAGTTGTCGCCTCGCGAACAGCGAGTCTGCGCCATGCTCGCCGAGGGCGAGTCGATCGCCAGCATCGCCAGAGAACTCGAGTGCGGCTGGCACACCGTGGAGCGCCTGATTGCCGACATTCGCCAGCGATTCGAAAGCATGGGCCTCGATGGTTGGCTGGGGAGCTGACGGCATGCCCAGCCACAGCATGGTCATGAAACCGCAGACATCGACTGGACTTCCTCCTACCCGCGCAGTAAGTGATCAGTGCGAGCCCACGGGCAACAGTCGGCCCGTGGCCCTCGCATGGATCACAGACGAATTGATCGCCGAGCATCGGCGGGTCTGGTCCAGCAGGTATCGGCGGATCATCACCGAAGAGGAGGCCATCGAGATCATCATGAACATCAAGCGGTTTGCGGAAACGGTTCTGGACGCCACGGCGCAGGAGCGCCGGCCATGAACGTCGTCGTCTGGGCACGTGTGTCCTCGCGCGAGCAGCGCGAGGGGTACTCCATCGATGCACAGCTTCGCGCCACGCGTGAGAAGGCGGAGCGAGAAGGCTGGCACGTCGCCCGGGAGTTCGACGTCGCCGAATCGGCCCGGCGCGGAGCGGAACGCCTCGCGTTCAACGAGATGCTCAAATGGGTTCGCACCAACGCCAGGCGCGAGAAGATCACGGCGATTCTGAGCCACAAACTCGATCGCGTCTGCCGCAACATGCGCGACGCCGTGCGGCTCCAGGAACTGGAGGACTCCTGCGGGGTACAGCTCGCCTTCGTCGAGAACCAGTTCGGTCCCGGCGCCGCCGGCGCCTTGTCCTTCAACGTCATGGCGGCCGTGGCGCAGTACTACAGCGACAACCTGCGCTCGGAGGTGCTCAAAGGCATGGATGAGAAGGTGCGCCAGGGCTGGCCCACCGGCCTGGCGCCCTACGGGTACATCAACGTTCAGGACGATGACGAAGTGCCGGTGCAGCCGCATCCCGAGAAATCAAAGACCGTCATCCGGATCTTCGAGCTCTATGCCTGCGGCGATCTGACCTTCCAATCCCTCGCCGACGCCCTCCAGCGTGAAGGGCACATCTACCGGCCGAGCCAGCCGCGATTCACCCGCACGGCCCTCTCGTATGTCCTGAACAACCGTTTCTACATCGGCGAACTGCTCCGCAACGGCCAGACCTTCACGGGGAGTTACCAGCGCCTCATCACGCGGGACCTCTTCGAGGCTTGTCAGGACGTCCTCCATGGGCGGAACCGCCGCACCGGTAAGCCGCAGATCCCGCTCGCCGGCGGGCTGATGCGCTGCGCCTACTGCGGGTTCGCGATCACCGGCGAGCGCATCAAGCGCAAACTCAAGGGCGGTTCCATCAACGAGCATCTGTACTACCGATGCGGCAACAACCATCCGCAGGCCGGTCATCCACGAGTCCGGTGGCGCGCGGAAGACGTCGAGAACGCCATCGGCGAAGAACTCGCCACGCTGAGAATCGAGCCAGCTGAAGTACGCGACCTGTTCCGCAAGACACTGGCCGCCGCGTTCGACGACATCTCGTCGCAGCAGCGCCGCCAAACGACGGCGCTCGCCAAGCGGCACTCAGAATTGACCGGAATGCAGGACCGATTGCTCAATGCGTACCTCGCGGGCACGGTTGCCGAAGGTCAGTACAGGGACAAGGCGGAGGATCTGCGATCCGAATTGGCCGGGGTCACCGAAGCGCGTGAACGCGTCGGGCGAATCGACGCCGGGGACATCGAGATGGCGTTCGCGGTTTTCGACTGGTGCCAGAATGCCGATGAACACTGGCGGCGTTCAAACTCGGCGGTTCGGCGCCGGATTCTGGATTCGGTGAGTTTGAACCGGACGCTGAGCGACACAAACCTTTGTATCACAAAGAGAAAGCCCTTCGACCTGTTGATCGAAGGGCTTGATTCGGAGAGAAGTCGGGGCGACAGGATTCGAACCTGCGGCCTCCTGCTCCCAAAGCAGGCGCTCTACCAAGCTGAGCTACGCCCCGTGAGGTGCGGCCAATCATAGCACGCCGCCGGCGCCCGCCGGTCGCCGCGTGCGTGCCGCCGGCCCGCTTGACTCGGCCGGCGCCATCACCCCTTGAATCTCCCCCGTCTCCTCTCTACCTTCCCATCACCCGACCTGTTGGCCGGGCAAGGACTCCGACCATGATGCGCCTGATCGCCATACTGCTCGCCTGCACCCTCGTCGGCTGCAACACGACACCCGCCGCACCATCGAACCACGCAAGGGAATCAACCATGAGTCTGGGGAACTTTTCCGTCAGCCTGACTGTCAAAGACCTCGCCGCGTCGCGCGACTTCTACGAAAAGCTCGGCTTCGAGCCTGTCGCCGGCGACGCGAAGCAGAACTGGCTGGTGCTCTCCAACGGCGATGCGCGCATCGGCCTCTTCCAGGGCATGTTCGATCGCAACATGCTCACCTTCAACCCCGGCTGGGACAGCGAAAAGAACACGCTCAAAGAATTCGATGATGTGCGCGAACTCCAGCGCCGCTTCAAAGAGCGCGGCCTGACACTGACCGTCGAAGCCGACGAGTCCACCACCGGCCCGGCCTACCTCATGCTCACCGACCCGGATGGAAATCCGATTCTGGTTGATCAGCACGTGGATAAGCCGGGGGAGTGAGGTGCGACTCCAATTCTCCGGAAATGACGGGCAAGTTTCCGCTCTAAGTCTGACTTGTTGCAGCGGGTTCGGAACCTCGCAATCGCGCCGAGATGTTCCGATCGAGCAATCCCGACTTTAGTGCTCCGCCAACGTCGGCGACAAACTCCTCTTCGGCACTAACCAAACCCGCAATGAGCTCAAGCGCCGCAGAGCAGCGGTCAGTCACAACTCGCGGATCATTCGCGAGAGTTCTTATCTCGTCAGCGAGGCGTTGTTGATCTGACCAATCATCGGTACCTCGCCATCGAAATGCAACGACTCTTGCAATGTGGTACAACCCGTTCCTAAGAATTCGCCGTCGCACTTCGTCCTCGGGATACGAGTCTCGCACGCGCTGCTTCCAGACTCCACATGCTTCCCATATCCGATAGGACAACAGATATGCCTCCGGCACTACATCCGAGTTGAATACGCGAGCGGTCTCGTCGTCCCACAGCTTGTATTTTCGCCGCCCCCCGTCGCTCGGTTTCTTCAGCACGATAGACAGGTACGCCTGCCCGACACGTTCATTCGAGACGACCTTGCGGCGGTCATTTCGACTTAGATGTGTGAACTCGTTCGGCTTTCGCTCATAGAATAGTGCGAAGCGATCTCGGAATACGCGTTGGAGTTGGACCTGAAGCCGATCATTCGACCGAAGGTCGCGCCCTGTGATCCTGGTCTGTGTGTTTGTCGTTACCACTACTCGCTCAGCTAGCTCGGGTGACGTGGCCTTGAATAGCCTTACCAGCACCCACGCATCCGAGTGGAGGTCACCACTTCGCTGAGCCTCGTCAATGGCCGATGAAGTTTGGCAGCCGTTGACGATGTGCATATTCCGCACTTGCACGAATGGATCATCTTGATCCGGCGTCACCGCAAAGTCATCGCAGAGTATCGTGAGTCCGTTGTTCAGAAACCAGAGTAGTTGAGCCTGTTCCGCATCGGCGCAGGTCGCGAGGATCGCTTCATTGACCGCGTTCTGCCCGCCCAAGTACCTGCGTAGGTTCCTGTCAAAAATGCGTGGATGGGTCTGCACAAGCCTTGCGATTTCGCTCGCGTTGACGCTACATATCAACCCATCGAGTCCCGGTAGAGTGCGTCGGATGATTGTCCCCCGATTACGGTCATAGTCGATTCTGATCCGGTCATCGACACGATCGCCGCGAGTTTCGGCTTCGTTGAGCATGTCAGCCAGTTCTCGCGCCCCGAGGATCTGTAGCGAGAACCTCGCTCCCGGCCCGGAGTAATCGCTCAGGAGCCTGTTCCGCTCCAGCACGAATGCATCCGCGAGGCTCTGTGTGTCGCCAAGGGACGCAAAGAACACCTGGACGATGACGTTGGGCGCGCCATAGCGATTACGCAGTGCTCGAAAGTCACTGATCCTGTCGGCAAGCCGTCGGTTCGGCATCTGCTGATATACTGCTCGCCCTTGCGAAAACATGAAGTCAAGTCCGATGCCCAGCCTTTGGAGTTCGGTCGTTCTGTGCGCGGGTGAACGCGTTGCAGCGATAATTGTCACCGTGGCACGCGACTCATCATCTCTGTCGTCGATCGCAATCACATCCATTTCATGGTCGTCACCGCCATCTGTCACGTCTTCATCGTCTAATGCGTCGAAGCTCTGATTCGTGATAAGGCCATAAACCAGTGAAAGAAATGCACGATCCTGCTCGAGGTCGAATTCGTCCGCAATGGCGGCGACCTTGTCCAAAAGCAACGTTGTCTCAACTCGTAGTTGCATTTAACCCGCGATCGTGGCTCGTATCGCCAGATTGTAGGAAGGGACCAGTCTTGGGTCTCAACCCCAGCGCCATCGAAGACGGGACCCGCATCCCAACTTCGCTGGCTGTACCATGCGGCGGGGGGTGGTTCCAATCACGTGCGGCCGGGGCGGGGGATTCGGCGGTGATCTGGCGGCAATCGTCGGACCCGGCGGGAGGCGCTCGCGGCCTTCGGCCAAGCATCCGACCCGGTGGAATGCGATCCCCGAGCATTGCTTATCCGACCCTGCGTTGGCTCGGCGTTTCTTTGATGATTCCTGCGCGCAATTGTCGCGCTGGACGGGGGAAAGGCGCAATTGAACGGGGCAGTTGCGTCGTGGCGCGCGTCGATGGCGCGGGTCGGGTGCGAGTTCTTCGCGCTCGATGAGGGAGTTGGCCGGCGGGCCGGAGGACTCGCCTGTCGGGCGGGGGGTGCGGCGCTTTCGGCGCGCAGGAATGGGCGTCCCGTGCCGGGACTCTTGAGAGTTAAGAAATCGCTCCCGGCTGGCCGCGATCGGCTCGCGGGCGGGACGGAATCAGAACTGGAGCGGGAGAATCGGCGACCGGAGCGGGCCGGGCGGCTCGCAGGGCTGCGGGGCGGACTCGCGCGGGGGCTGCGATCGCTCGCGATGCGGAAGGGATGAATTGCAAGTCGCGGGGCCGATTTGGAGATCAGGCGTGAAGGTCGGCGCGTTATTGGCCGATGGGCAAAATGGAACCGAGCCCCACGCGTAAGCACGGGTCTTGGACGAGTGCGGCGAAGGGCGCGATGCTGGAACGCGAAGGCTGGTCAACGGCGAAGGCCCTCCCTGACAGTCGGGGCTCGGATTGTCTTCCATGCGCGGCTCGTTGAGTTTTGAATCATCGACCATGAGAGGTCTCGACATGGCTGGAAAGTTCATTCCTGATTCGGACAGCGGCTTTGCCCGCATGGCGCGGGTCTTTTCGGATGCCACCGCGATCGATCCCGCGCGGTATTTCCTCTCTGCGGAGGATGCGCGAGACCTCGGCCACGCCGTGTCGGAGTTTCGTCATCATCTGGCCCTAGCCTCCTGGCCGAGCACGCGATCGACCAGGACCATCATGGAGAAGGATGCAGCGCGGCAGCGGGCGGAGCGCCTGGTGCGCAAGTACGGCGCGCTGATCCGCGCCAACCCGCAGATCAATCGAAGCGCGAAGATGAGCGTGGGCGTGCGCGAGCGGCCGGGCCGGCTGCATCGGCGGGAGTGTCCGAAGCACGCGCCGCACCTGCGCTACCTCGGCTCGGAGCGCGGCGTGCATCTGCTGGAGTTTCGCGAGCAATGGGGCGCGCGCAGCCGGGCCAAGCCGCGCGGGGCGAGCCGGCTGGAGTTGTTTATTGAGATGGTCGAGCCGGGGCGGGCGATGCCCGAGTCGCCGGGCGCGCGGCCGTGGTATTTGCGATCGTTCACGAGCAGCCCGATGCGTGTGCAGTTTCCCACGCCGGCCGGGCCGCGCATGATCGTGTACTGGGGCCGGTGGGCGGATGCGACCGGGGAGGTCGGGCCGTGGTCGAAGCGCGTGGTGGCGCGGGTGGAGGGGTGGGGCGTTGCGGATCGGGAGGTGGCGGAGCGCGCGGCGTAGTGCGGGCAGACATAGACTGGACGCATGGTGATCGTGGCGGACGACGGTTCACTCACAGTTTCGTATGATGTCACGCACGCGGATCTGGAGGCGAGCGTTGCTCGGCACATTCGCAGCAGCGCTGGCCGGGCCACGCCGCGCGAGGCCACTGTTCTGCTTTTGCTCGTTGCTCTCCTTGTGGGAGTTTTCATCTACAGTGCTTCGTCGCCGGGGCCGGTGCGGTGGGTCGTGTTGACCGGCTATGGACTCATAGCCGCGTGGATGCTCTGGAAGAGTCTTCGCCTCACTCACATTCCGGTTTCCAGGGTCGTCGATCAACTGCTGGCGAACTGCGATCAGGAAGTTCTGTTCGGCACTGAGTACATCACCATTTCGGCCGACGGCGTGCAGAGCGAACATGGCCCCTGCACTGTCTCGTACCTCTGGTCCGGGGTGAAGTCGATCGAAGTTCTGGAGGATGCGATCTTCGTCTCGACCAACTCGACGACCACATTCAGAATCCCCCGCCGAGCATTCGCGAGCGACTCGGAGATGGAGCAGTTCTTGCAGCAAGCCAGGTCGTGGCATCGCGCGGCGACAGACGCTGCGTGTTGAGTGGACATGCTTGCGTACGCCGCAGTCACCCGCTCACCCCCTCACCCGCCCGCGATCGCGCCGATGATCATCAGGGGTTCACGGCTGCTGATGACACCCTCGGGCAGCGGCGCATCCGGGCCGTCGTTGGAGAGGTCCTTGCCGCAGGCGAAGAAGCGGACGAAGTCGCGGCGTTTGCCGGTGACGTGGTCGCGGATGGTGCCCTTGAGCATCGGATACCGCGCCTCGAGTGCATCGAGAACGTGGCGCAGCGTCGGCGCCTCGCCCGGCACATCAAGTGCGATCTCCCCCTGTGTGCCCGAGAGTGTGCGAAGATGGAAAGGGATCGTGACGCGGATCACCCGATCGTCTGCACTTCCACGCTGAGCACCGCCGGGAGGTTGCCGGCGATCTCGATCCACGTGTCGCCGCCGTCGGGTGAGGCGTAGACCTGGCCACCGGTGGTGCCGAAGTAGACGCCGCACGGGTTCATCTGGTCTACGCACATGGCGTCGCGCAGGACGTTGACGTAGCAGTCCTGCTGCGGCAGGCCGTTGGTCAGCGCTTCCCATTCGTTGCCGCCATTGCGGCTGCGGTAGACGCGCAGCTTGCCATCCGGCGGGTAGTGCAGTGAATCGCTGAGGATCGGCACGACGTAGATCGTCTCAGGCTCCTGCGAGTTGACGGCGATGGGGAAGCCGAAGTCGCTGGGCAGGTTGCCGCTCACTTCGCGCCAGTTGTCGCCGGCATCGTCGCTGCGCATGACATCCCAGTGCTTCTGCATGAAGAGGACGTGCGGGCGCGACGGATGCAAGGCCATGTTGTGCACGCAGTGGCCGAATTCGGCTTCGGGATCGGGGATGTACTGACTGCGCAGGCCGCGGTTGATCGGCTTCCACGTCTGGCCGCCGTCATCGGTGCGGAACGCCCCGGCGGCGGAGATGGCGATGTAGATGCGGCCCTTGTTGGTCGGGTCGAGCAGGATGGTGTGCAGGCCGAGTCCGCCGGCGCCGGGCTGCCAGTGCTGGCCGGACGGGTGGCCGCGCAGGCCGGCGAGTTCATGCCAGGTTTCGCCGCCGTCGGTGCTGCGAAACATCGCCGCGTCTTCGACGCCCGCGTAAACCGTGTCAACGTCGTGCAGCGATGGCTCGAGGTGCCAGACGCGCTTGAACTCCCACGGGTGCTGCGTGCCGTCGTACCACATGTGGGTCGTGAGCGGCTTGCCGGTCTTGTCCGAAGTGTCGTAAACGAACTTGTTGCTCTCGCCTTTGGGCATGCCATCAGGCGTGGTGGTCGGCTCGCCGACGGGCGTGCCGGGCTGATGCCAGGTCTTGCCGCCGTCATCGCTGCGCTGGATGATCTGGCCGAACCACCCGCTGCTCTGCGAGGCGTAGATGCGATCGGGGTCGAGGGGCGAAGCCTTCATGTGGTAGATTTCCCAGCCGGCGAAGAGCGGCTCGGAGATGCTCCACTTCTTGCGCGCAGCGTCGGAGGTGATGATGAACGCGCCCTTCTTGGTGCCGACAAGAACACGAATTGCAGTCATGTGCTTCTCCTTTTTGCCCCCGAGCGTGAATGCTACGCCATGGCCTCGACGATGGTCTTGAACCCGCCGTAGACCATGCGATTGAGATCGCACGGCAACTTCTTCGGATCCTTCGCCATCATCTTCTTGAGGCGCGGGTCGCTGCAGACCTTGGCGTTGACGCGGTCGCGATGCGCCTTGGACTTGTACACGATCCAGGCGAAGACGACGGTCTCGCCGCGCTTCGCGCCGGCGCATTTTGTGAAGGGCACGACGCCCTTGACGTCGAGGTCGTCGCCGGCGCATTCGCGGTACTCAAGGGCGCCGTATTCGAGCCAGACTTTGGAAGCGAGCCGCGCCATGCGGCGGTAATCAGCCAAACGAGCCCTGGGCACGGGCAGCACGAATCCATCGACGTAGGCCATGAGCGATCCTTTCCGTTGTGATACGTTGGGGGCGCCGGCGCGGCGAGCAGGGCCGGCGGGCGACCCAAGCATATTCCCGCGACCCTTGTTAAGATCGCACTCACAGAGGGAGTATTACCACTCATCCCCGCTCGGGCCGTAACTCGACGGCACCTTCGCGCCGACGAGGCGGAGGTAGACGCCCAGCTGCCCCCGATGGTGGTACCAGTGGTTGAGGAGGATGGCGCGCAGGAAGTCGGCGCGCGGCATGGCGAGCATCGTCTCGCCGTCGCGCACGACGCGAAACGTGTGCCGCATCCGTTCGTCGTCGAGGGTCGGCAGCACGCCGCGGACGAAATCAGCGCCGGTGTCGAGGGCCTCAAGCACCTCGCGCTTCGTCTGCGGCTGCGGCGGGCCGGCGCTGAAGTCCGGTGGAGCGGCCTCATCTTCGAGCGAAAGGTTGAGCACGCCCTGCGGACTTTGCGCGATGTGCAGCGCCAGTTGGCCGGCTGTCATCGACTTCTCGTGCGGCTTCCATGTCAGGCGGTCATCCGGCAGGCGTTCGAGGAACTTGCGCGTGGTGGGCAGTTCGCGCTCGAACTCCTGCAACATCGAGTGTGCGATGGACATCGCGGTCGATCGATTTGAGGCTGTGGCCGTTGTCATGACGTCGCTCCTTGCGGGTTCAGATCTCAGTTGCAGTCGTCAGTTACCGCCTGGCGCGCGCGGCGCCCGCCTTGCGTTCGGCGAGTTCGCGGATTCGCTCCAGGCCGTGTTCCCAGCCTTCGGGCATGCCGTCTCGGTGCTCGGGGAGGATGAGGCCCATCGCCTTGTGCGTGATTCTCAAGCGGGTGCTCGCGCCCTCCGCCTTGAGACGGTACTGGATGTGGTTGACGGCCGGGTAGGACATGGGCATTGGGCCGGTGATCTCAAGCAGCGCTGGAGGCTTGATGACCTGGACGTGCCCCCAGAGGTGCCCGGCGTTGTCGCCGAGATCGCGGTACCAGCGCCCGCCGGGCCACGGCTCGATTTTCATGTGCAGCGACTTGCCGTCGGGTGTCTGCCCCTCGGGGCCGAGTTCGTCGAGCACCGCTTCGAAGGTGGTCTCGATCGGAGCCGAGATCTCGATCTCCTTGATAATCTCAAAGGCCTGCACCGCCTGCTGGTCGAGTATCTGCGTTGTCATGATGCTGGTCCCTTCCTGTGCGTGAGTGGATTGAGTGAGTGAGATGCTTCTCCGGCCGCTCGCTCCGCGCGGGCTTTGATGCGGTCGAGTTGGTGCGACCAGTGGCGCTCGAACTTGCTGATCCAGTCGTAGACGTGTTTCAGTTCGCTGCCCTCCAGACGGTAGACGCGCTGCTGGCCGTGCCGGATGGCCGAAACGACACCGACCTGTCGCAGCACGCCGAGGTGCTTGGAGACGGCCGGCTGCGGGAGTCCCAGCGCCACGACGATCGTCCCGACGGCCAAGGCGCCGCGGCGCGCGAGGAGGTCGACGATCTGCCGCCGCCGCGGCTCGGCAATGGCGTTGAAGACATCGGAGGTGGTCGCGGAGCGGGGCATGTGACAAATATATGCCCATATAGGAATATATCAAGCCGGAGGGCGATTTGTTTTCTCCGGAGATTGCTCCAGATCGCAGCGCGGCGCCAGAGCGGCAGAAGAGAGATGAAACTGCCGGCAGAGCGGTTGCTGCCTCCACTTCAACGGTCAGGTTTGCCACGAGCGCACACGGAGCATGAGCGGAGCCGTGGCGCCCGTGACAGGATCCTCGCTCTACTCTCTTCGCTTGATGCCGGGTTGGGAGTGAACGATGCGCGGCAAGCGACCGTCTGGGGCAATCGCGTTTTTGCCACTCCGGTTCGCGCGGACTCCGCAATCTCGGTGGATGCACCTCCCCGCCTGCGCTGGGGGCCGACTCTTCCTGGGCATGACGGCGGAAGCGCGATTGCTCTGCACGGCCGGCGAAGAGGTCGGCCGAGCGCGCCGCTGGGCGATAGAATGCGTTGCGGAATGACTTCGCTGGAGACCCGTCTCAACTGGTGTTGCCTCCAGCGGTTAAACAAGAGATTGCCGCCGCGTTGCGTGGATGCGGGTGTGCCCAGCCTCACCCGTGTGCGGCGGTGCCCTCACCCCAATCGATGTCGGCGACCCCGGGCCCTTTTCGAGGAGCATGAGCATGATCAACGGCACGATGCGACGCATGATGACCTTCGCCGCGGTGCTTTCCGCGCTCGTGGCCGCTCCGTCTCTCGCACCCGCCGGCGCGGGGTCGGGTGATGTGGCTGAGAAGGTGCTGCGCTTGCCCATGACTACCGATGGGCCCAAGTCGCTCGATCCGATTGTCGGCTCGACGACCTACGAGAACCGCTGCTGCTCGCAGATCTTCGACACGCTCGTTCAGTACAAGTATCTCAAGCGGCCGTTCGAACTCGAACCGGCGCTGCTGGCTGAGATGCCCGTCATCTCCGAAGACGGCAAGGTCTGGCACTGCACGCTTAAGAAGGGCGTGCGATTTCAGGACGATGCTTGTTTCCCAGGCGGCAAGGGGCGCGAGATCGTCGCGTCAGATGTGTTCTATTCGTGGAAGCGCGCTGCCGATCCGAAGTACCAGTTCAAGTCGTACTGGCTGCTCGAAGACACCATCGTGGGCCTCGATGAGTTCAAGGAAGCGCAGCAGCAGTCCGGTTCGTTCGATTACGATGCGCCCGTCGAAGGCTTTCGTCTGATCAACGACCACGAGTTCGAACTCGTGTTCAAGCGGCCCGTGCAGCAGTTCATGTGGAAACTGGCGATGTTCCAGTTGTCCATCGTGCCGCGCGAGGCGGTGGAGAAGTACGGCGACCGCTTCAATCGCCATCCCGTCGGCAGCGGACCGTTCATGCTCGAGAATGAGAGTGACTGGCAGATCGGCACGAGCCTGGTGCTCAAGCGCAATCCGAACTACCGCGATGAGTTCTACCCGAGCGAAGCGATGCCCGGGGACGCCGAGGCGGGGCTGACAAAGGCGGCGGGCCAGAAACTGCCGATCGCCGACCGCATCGAGATCACCTTCTTCGTTGAGTCGCAGCCGATGTGGCTCAAGTTTGAGGCAGGCGAACTCGACTACACCACGGTGCCCGAGACCGCGTACGAAGAGGCGTTTTCGCGCCGCTCGGGCAATCTCAAGAGGCCCTACGAGCAGAGGGGCATCACGGCGCACAAGGTGCCGCTCATCGACTTCATCTTTCGCGGCTTCAACATGGAGGATCCGCTGCTGGGCGGATACACCAACGAGAAGCGGGCTCTGCGCAAGGCGATCTGTCTCGCTCTCGACTGGGACGAGATGAACGAAGCCTACTACAACGGGACGGCGCTGGTCTACGACGGGATGATCCCCCACGGCCTGGACGGGTATCCCGAAGACGGCCACCTTCCTAATGCCTGGCGCGGGCCGGACCTCGAACGGGCCCGCCAGTTTCTCGCCGAGGCTGGGTATCCGGATGGGCAGGGCCTTCCCGTCATCGATTACTACACGAGCAGCGGCGGCACATCGGAGCGCATGGCCGCTCTCACCGCGCGGCAACTGGCCAAGGTAAACATCCGCATCAACCCGCGCCTCGTGGACTTCTCCACGTTGATGGAAGCGGTGGACAACAAGAAAGCGCCGTTCTTCTCCTTCGCGTGGGGCAGCGACTATCCCGACGCGGAGAACAACCTCGCGCTCTTCTATGGCCCCAATGAGGCGCCCAAGCCCAATCACTTCAACTACAAGAACGCTGAATACGACCGGCTCTACGAGAAGATCCGGACGATGCCGCCCGGCCCCGAGCGCACCGCGATCTACATCCAGATGCGCGACATGGTGCTCGAAGACTGCCCGTACGCGGGGTCGATGGCGCGCATCCGCCACTTCCTTGTCAACCCGTGGCTGCTCAACTTCAAGCCGACCGAGACCTTCTACACGTGGATGAAGTACCTCGACGTGGATGACTCGAAGCGCCCGGGCGGTTCGTCCCGCTGATTCGCCTCGCCTCACCAGCGGAGACTGCCGTCCATGTGGTCGTTCATCCTTCGACGCCTGCTCTACAACATCCCGGTGTATCTCGGCATCATCATGCTCGTCATGGCGTTGCTGCGCGTGCGCAATCCCGTCTATGCGTACCTTGGCAAGAACGCCGACCAGAAGCAGATCGAAGAATTCGAGAAGTCCTTCGGCCTGAAGGACCCGTTCATCGTGCAGTACGGCCGCTTCCTCTGGAACGGGGCCCGGCTCGATTTTGGCGAGAGTTGGAAGTACAAGGGCACGACGGTGCGCGAAAAGCTGCTGGGCGCCATTCCGCCGTCGCTCTCGATCACGGTGCCGGCGCTGGTCCTCACGAGCCTGCTCTCAATTACCGTCGGGTTGCTCTCGGCGTTTAACAGAGGGCGACTTCTCGACCGCCTGCTGGTCATCGCCGCCGTGCTGGGGATGAGCATCAGTTTCCTCGTGTACATCATTTTTGGGCAGTTCTTTGGAGCGGCTCTGCCCAGAAACGTATTCGGGGATGATTGGCCGCTGGCCATCGTGGGCTACGGCGCCTGGTACCGGATGTCGAGCGTTGACATCTTCGGCCTGACGATTCCCGTGCCGGACGCGCTGACCTGGGTGAAGTTCTGCCTGCTGCCCGTGCTCATCAGCGTCATCGTCGCCATGGGCTACGACACGCGCTTCTACCGCGCCGTGATGGTCGAGGAGTGCAATCGCGACTACATCATCACGGCAAGGGCCAAGGGCGCCCCGAAGAGCAAGATCATGTTCGTGCACATGCTCAAGAACGCGATGATTCCCATCATCACGCGCATCATGACCACGCTGCCGTTCCTGATCACCGGCTCGATCCTGCTCGAGATGTATTTCAACATCCCCGGCATGGGGCGCACGCTGATCACCGCCATCACCGACATGGATTACCCGATGATCCAGGGGTTCACGGCCGTGATCGCGCTGCTCTACATCCTCTCGATCATCCTCACCGACGTGCTCTACGCGCTCGTCGATCCGAGAGTGAGGCTGTCGTAATGCGCCGGCTGCTCAGGTCGCGAGGAGCGCGCAAGTTTTCGCGCAATCGCCTGGCAATGGCGGCGCTGGGCGTCATCGCAGTGTATTTTTTGACGGCGCTGTGGGTGCTGCTTGGCGGAATCAGCATGGAAGCGACGCGCCAGCGCGTCGCGCCCAAGCAGGCGCCGGGCTTTCTCGAGACGCCCACCCTCGAGGAGCGCGTCGCCTTTTCCATGCACTACGTCGACGAAGTCGATCAGGCCGTGCGCCTTGCCTCGCGGCGAGACCAGGACGCGTACGAGATCCTCGGCGACAAGGCGCTGGCTGAACGCCGCGCGGCTCGAATGTCCACGGACGAGTACAACGAACTCCTCGACGAGGCGTATGCCATTCTCGAAGAGGAACTCGAAGCCGTTGAGGATCTAAGCCACCACCCCGAACTCGAGCCGCGCGTGGAGCGCCTCGAAGCGATCGCCGCGGCGCTCTACCCGGTCCCGCAGGGCTGGGAGGGCGTGAAATACCGCCTGCGCACGTTTCTTGGCAGCGACGCCGCCGGTCAATCGATCTCCGTTCGAGCGATCTACTCCGTCAAGGTCGCCTTTCAGATCGGCCTGATCACCAGCGTGGTTTCGGTGATCATCGGCAGCCTGCTCGGCGCTGCGGCGGCATTCTTCGGCGGCTGGCTCGATCATGTCATCACCTGGATCTTCTCGACGCTGTCATCGATCCCGTATCTCGTGCTCCTGTCGGTGCTCATCGTCGTGTTCTTCGGCACAGTCTTTGACAACCCCGAGCGGCCGTTTCTTTCGCTCGTGCCCGTCTACGTCGCGTTCTGCTCGACGTTCTGGATCGGGCCCTGCCGCGTGATTCGCGGCGAGACGATGAAGATCAAAGAACTCGAGTACGTGCAGGCGGCGACGGCGATCGGCTTTTCGCGCCTTTACATCCTGGTGCGGCACGTCATTCCCAACACCGCGCACCTCATGTTCATCAACTTTTCGCTGCTGTTCATCGGCGCCATCAAGTCTGAGGTCATCCTGAGTTTCCTCGGGCTGGGCGTCAAGGGGCAGCCGAGTTGGGGCATCATGATCCGCGACGCCAAGGACGAAGTCATCACCTACTTCTTCTGGCAGATCGGCGCGGCGACGGTGCTCATGTTCGTGCTGGTGCTCGCCTTCAACATCCTCACCGACGCGCTTCAGGACGCGTTCGATCCAAAGCACGTCGATTGACAGACCCATGATTCAGGCCCTTCGAGCACAATCTGAACCACTTCTCTCCGTCAGACACCTGACGACGCGGTTCCGCACCGATCTCGGACTCGTGACGGCCGTGGACGACGTGTCGTTTGACGTTCACGCCGGCGAAACGCTCGGGATCGTCGGCGAATCCGGCTGCGGCAAGACCGTCACCAGCAAATCGATCATGCGGCTGCTTCCCGAGCGCGTCTCGCGCATCGATCCCGCCAGCCGCATCATGTTTCGCGGCAGGAATCTCGCGACGGCCAGCGAACGGACCATGCGCGAAGTGCGCGGCGATCAGATCGCCATGATCTTTCAGGAGCCGATGACCAGCCTCAATCCCGTCTTCCGGATCGGCTGGCAGATCGAGGAAGCGCTCAAGTATCACACGAACCTCAACCGGGCCCAGCGCCGGCAGCGCGCCATCGAGATGCTCCGCCTCGTCGAGATTCCCAACCCCGAGCGCCGCATCGACGAGTACCCGCACCAGCTCTCGGGCGGGATGCGCCAGCGCGTGATGATCGCTATTGCGTTGTGCTGCGAGCCGGACATCCTCATTGCCGACGAGCCGACGACGGCGCTGGATGTGACGATCCAGGCGCAGATTCTCAATCTCATGGAGGGCCTCAAGCAGAAGCTCAACACCGCCATTGTGCTCATCACGCACAACCTCGGCGTCGTGGCCCAGGTGTGCGACCGCGTGCTGGTCATGTACGCCGGCCGCGTGATCGAATCGGGCACCGTGCACGACATCTTCCACCGGCCGCAGCATCCCTACACGCAGGCGCTGCTCGAATCGATTCCCAAGCGCGGCCGGCGCGAGCACGGGAAGCGCCTGCCGACCATTCCCGGCATTGTGCCCAGCCTGCATCATCTGCCCGCCGGCTGCCGTTTTGCCGAGCGCTGCCGCTTCAGGCAGGATAGGTGCGTGGACCACGAGCCGGAACTGCTCGAGACGAGCGACGGCCGGGCATATCGATGCTTTTTCCCGATCACCCAGGCGCCCATGGCGCCGACGGTAGGGGGGACTGATGCCCTTGCTTGAAGTCCGCCATCTTGTCAAGCACTTTCCCGTGCGCGGCGGCGTGCTCAACCGCGTCGTCGGACACGTTCATGCCGTCAACGACGTGTCTTTTGACGTGAGCAAGGGCGAAACGCTCGGCATCGTCGGCGAGTCCGGCTGCGGGAAGTCGACGCTCGGCAAGATGCTCATTCGCCTCATCGAGCCGACGTCGGGCACGATCAACTACGAAGGCCAGGACATCACAGCTCTGTCGCACAGCCAGATGATGCCGCTGCGCCGCACGATGCAGATCATCTTCCAGGACCCGTACTCATCGCTCAACCCGCGCCTCACCGTCCGCAGCCTGCTCAAGGAGGCGATCGCATTCCATCGCATCGTGGCGCGAAACGAGATGGACGACTACATCACCGAACTGATCCGGCGTGTGGGATTGCGCTCCGACGCCGCGGACAAGTTCCCGCACGAGTTCTCCGGCGGACAGCGCCAGCGCATCGGCATCGCCCGCGCGCTCGCCACCAAGCCGGAGTTCATCGTCGCCGACGAGCCCGTCTCGGCCCTCGACGTCTCCATCCAGGCGCAGGTGCTCAACCTGCTCATGGATCTCAAGGATGAGTTCGGCCTCACGCTCGTGTTTATCTCGCACGATCTCAAGGTGATCCAGCACTTCTGCGACCGCGTGATGGTGATGTACCTTGGGCACGCCGTCGAGACATTGCCCTGCCTCGAACTCGACGAGCAGGTGCGGCATCCGTACAGCAAGGCGCTGCTCGGCGCCAATCCGATCGACGATCCGGACCAGCGCCGGCCCCTGACGATCCTGCAGGGCGATGTGCCCAGCCCGTTCCACATGCCCGACGGCTGCCCGTTCACCGGCCGCTGTCCGAATGTGATCGACCGCTGCCGCACCGAGATGCCGCCGATCATCGAGCGCGAGCCCGGCCACCGCGTTGCGTGCTGGGTGGCCGATGAAGATTCTGCCGAGCCCGCCGCGCCCGCAAAGTCGGTGGGGTAACGCGGTTCGGGCCGTTTTACACCGCTGCTTTTGCGCTGGTTGTTTCGACGGGCTGCCCGGCCTTTTCCCAAGCGAGGAATCCGCCCGCGACATTTGTGGGTTTGAAGCCCTGCCGCTTGAGGTAGGCGCAAGCATACGACGATCGCACGCCGCTTCGGCAGTGCACGAGCAGTTCGCCGCCGGCCTCGAGTTCTCTGAGCCGCGCCATGAGCCGGGTATGCGCGATGTTGTGGCTGCCGGCGATGTGCCCCTGCTCGTGCTCGACCAGCCGCCGCACGTCGAGCACCGTCGCCCGGCCCGCATTCACGCTCGCCGCCGCGTCTGCAACTTCGACTTCGTTGATCGACTCAACGCAGCCGGCGGTGCGGTGGTACTCTTCGAACACCTCCGTCGAGATGAACCCGACGATGTCTTCGAGGCCGATGCGCACGAGCAGGCGCACCGCCTCTTCAAGGTGCCGCTCGTCGATGAGTAGGACGATGCGCTGCCCCGGCTCAACGTAGCAGCCCGGGATCGTGGGGAACGACGAGTCAAACGGCGTGAACAGCGCCCCCGGCGCGTGCGCCTGGCGGAACGCCTGCCACGGCCGCGTGTCGAGCACTACGGCATCCGGCAGCCAATCCGGAATGTCGCGCGGCGTGAGCACCTGCGGACGCGGCAGCGCTTCAAGCACCGGCGCGCCATCGCGATTGAGCGCCTTCATCCGCGCGAAATACATCGGCGGCTCGGGCTGGCCGCTGAGCACGTAGTCCAGAAAGGCGGCATCGTCGCCGGCCAGTCGGATCGCCGGGTTGAAGCGCTTCTCATAGCCGACGGTGGTCTGCGGTACGGCGCCCAGCGCTTTGCCGCACGCGCTGCCGGCCCCGTGCGCCGGCCACACTTGCAGATACTCCGGAAGCGTCGTGAACTGCCGGGCGGAGATGAGCAGTTGCTTCGCCGACGCCTCCTGAGCGCCGACCACACCCACCGCGCTCTCGAGCAGATCGGGCCGGCCGGTGTCGCCGACGAAAACGAAGTCGCCCGAGAGCATGCCCATCGGTTCGCCCGCACCGCCGCCGCGATCCGTCACGAGAAAGCAGATGTGCTCGGGCGTGTGGCCGGGTGTGTGGACCGTGCGGAATTCGATGCCGCCGATGCGGAAGGTATCGCCGTCTTTGAGGCGCACCGCGTCATACTTGCCGCTGTCGCGGCGCGATTCGAGCCAGCCGTACTTCCAATCCGCATCGCCGCAGTCGGAGACATACACCCTGGCCCCCATCATCTCGGCCAGTTGCCGGCTGCCGGCGAGGAAGTCGGCATGGATATGCGTCTCGGCGCACGCAATGAGCCGCAGGCCGTGCTTTTTCGCCTCGCTCATGTACCGATCAACATCGCGCTGCGGGTCGATGATGATCGCCTCACCCGTGCGCTGGCAACCGATGAGGTACGCCGCCTGCGCGAGCCGATCGTCATAGATCTGTCGAAAGAGCATCACCGTTCTCCGGAGCCTGGCTCGGGTGCCGAGCGATTATACTGCCGGCCTGGCGTGTCCTGAAGGCGCCGCACGCGGACGTGGCGAAAACCACCCTGATCGGCTACGCTGACGGTCATGAGCGATATCAACCGACGTGCGTTTCTCGCAGCCGGCGCCGCAGTCGCGGCGCCGCTTGTCCTTCCGCTTACCGCTGCAGGCGCGTCCGGCGCCAGCGCGAGGCGGGGGCGCGGCGGGCCGATCGCCATCAGCAGCGGCAACGGACTGCGGGCCGTGATCAAAGCCATGGAGGAGATGAACGGCGGGGCTGATCCCGTGGACGCGGTCGTCGCGGGGGTGGCGATCGTCGAAGACGATCCGGAGGACATGAGCGTCGGCTACGGCGGCCTGCCCAACGAAGACGGCGTGGTTCAACTCGACGCATCCGTCATGCACGGCCCGTCGCACAAGGCCGGCGCCGTCGCCGCGCTCGAGAACATCCGCAACCCGGCGCAGGTGGCGCTCAAGGTACTGCGGCGGACTGATCACGTCCTGCTCGTCGGGGCCGGCGCGCTGCAGTTCGCCAGTGCGCATGGCTTCAAGGAAGAGGACCTCCTCACGGAGAAGGCCCGCGAGGCCTGGCTCAAGTGGAAGGAGAACCTCAACACCGATGACGACTGGCTCAACGACGAGCAGCACGTCGATCGCGACGCCCGCGCGCAGCGTGCAGAGGAACTCGGCATCCCGTGGCACTACGGCACGATTCACTGCGCGGCGCTCAACGCCGCGGGCGACATCTCCGCCTGCACGACCACCAGTGGGCTGAGTTACAAGATCCCGGGCCGCGTGGGCGATTCACCCATCGTCGGCGCCGGCATGTTCGTAGATAACGAAGTGGGGGCGGCGGGCGCCACAGGCCGCGGCGAAGCGGTCATCCAGTCCTGCGGGGCGTTCCAGACGGTACAGCACATGGCCGCCGGTCTCGAACCCGAGCAGGCCTGCCTCAAGACGCTCAAGTGGATCGCGGACCACACGAAGCGCCGCTCGCTGCTCACAGCTGCCGGCCGGCCGAACTTCAACGTGACGATGTACGCGCTGCGCAAGGACGGGCTGTGGGGCAGCGCATCAATGCTCAAGGGCGGCTCGTTCACCATCCACGACGGGACCGAAGCTCGCCGCATGGCCAGCCCGGCGCTGTTTGAATGAGTGCCGCTATGCCAGAGGCAGTCCAATCGGCGTCGCCGATGATCGTCGTCGAACACCTGAGCAAGTCCTTTGGCTCGCTCAAGGCCGTCGATGCGGTTTCGTTTGAAGTGCGGCGCGGCGAGACGTTCGGCCTTCTCGGCCCCAACGGCGCCGGCAAGTCCACCGCGATCAGCATCATCGTCGGCGCCTTGCGGGGTGACAGCGGCACAGTGGTGATCGACGGACGCGACATCCGCGAGGGCGCCGCCGTCCGCCGTCTTATCGGCATCGCCCCGCAGTCGGTGGCGCTTTACGAGGTGCTGTCAGCCGAGCGCAATCTGCGGTTCTTCGGTTCGCTCTACGGCCTGGCGGGCGATGAACTGGCCAGCCGCGTGGACGGGGCGCTTCGATTTGCGCAACTCGAAGACCGTCGCCGCGATCTCGTGCGCACCTTTTCGGGCGGCATGAAGCGCCGCCTCAACATGGCCTGCGCCCTCGTGCACGATCCGCAGATCATTCTCTTTGACGAGCCGACCGTTGGCGTCGATCCCCAGTCGCGCAATCACATCTTCGAGTGCATCGAGCAGCTCAAGGCCGACGGCCGCACCATCATCTACACCACGCATTACATGGAAGAGGCCCAGCGCCTCTGCGACCGCATCGCCATCATGGATCACGGCAGGCTTCTGGCGCTCGACACGCTCGACGGATTGCTTGGAGAGCATGGCGGCGCTGCGGTGGTCACGGCTGATCTCGTCCGGGCGCCGGCCGACGCGTCCCTCCTGCCTGCGACGCTGGACGGCTTGCACCTGCGATTCGAATCGCGCCAGCCGCTCGAAGACGTCAGCCGGCTGGCAACCGGCGGCATCGCGTTCGCCACGCTCAACGTCGCGCGGCCGGACCTTGAATCCGTGTTTCTCTCGCTCACAGGAAGGAGCCTGCGGGACTGATGCGCACGATCTGGCTCATGGCTCTGAAGGATCTCAAGGTCGTCCGCCACGACAAGGTCGGCCTGTTCTTCATTCTCGGCTTTCCGGTGCTGATGGGCGTGCTCTTCGGGTTCATCAGTGCATCATTCTCCGGCGGCAGCGAAAGCGTGCAACTCGAGATTGCCGTGGTCGACACCGACCAGAGCGGGATGTCGCACCGCTTCGTCGAGGCGCTCAAGGATTCCGGCAGCGTCACCCTGCGCCCGCCGCCCGACGCCGCCGCTTCGGTCGAAGCTCAGCGCGAGCAGGCGATCAACGACATCCGCAAAGGCAAGCTTCTCGCATTCATCGGTCTTCCCGAGGGTTTCGGCGAGACGGCTGGCATCATGTGGATGGAAGGCCCCGCCATCGAAGTGGGCGTCGATCCATCCCGATCTGCAGAATCGGGCATGATACAGGGCATCATCATGCAGGCGATGGGCGAACTCATTGCCGACCGCTTTGCCGATCCCGCATCCATGCGCCCGATGATCGAGCAATCGCGCCGGGAGATCCTCGAGAATGACGACGTCAATCCGGCGACAAAAGCGATACTCGGCGGTTTCATGGGCACTCTCGACGCCTTCATGGGTTCGCTCGATGAACTCAATGCCGATCTTGACGAAGCCGGCGAGAGCGGCGGCCGACCATCGATGCAACTGGCCAACATCCAGACGATCGACGTTACCGCGCCCAAAGACCCCGGCGATCTCGCTTCGCGCATCCGCAGCCCATGGGATGTGAGTTTCCCTTCGGCCATCCTCTGGGGTGTGCTTGGCTGCGCGGCGACATTTGCCGTCACCATGGTGCGCGAGCGATCGCAGGGGACGTTCTACCGCCTGCGCGTCGCTCCGATCACGAGGGGCCAGATTCTGGCGGGCAAGGGGCTCGCCTGTTTCATCGCCGTCGTCCTGGTGAACGCGGTGATGGTCGCGCTGGGTTACGCGCTGGGCATGCGGCCCAACAGCATCGTCCTTCTCGTGATCGGCATCGCCAGCCTTGCCTTCTGCGTCGTCGGCATCATGATGCTCATGAGCGTGATCGGCCGCAGCGAAGAGGCCGTGTCGGGCGCGGCATGGGGGGCCAACGTGCTCATGGCTATGTTCGGCGGCGGGATGATTCCGCTCGCGTTCATGCCCTCGTTCATGAAGACGCTCAGCCAGTTCAGCCCGATGAGTTGGGGCGTGCTGGCGCTCGAAGGGGCGATCTGGCGCGGCTTCTCGCTGGCCGAGATGCTCCTGCCTTGCGCGATCCTCATCACCGTCGGCCTGGCGGGCACTGCGATGGGGGTGATGATCCTCAGCCGCGCCACCGATTGACGAAGGGCTTCGCTCTCAAGCCGAGACCAAGGCTCGGCGCCGCCTCGGGTCCTCTTCCGCGCTGACTCGCGCCGCATACACTCCGCCGCATGCATCTCTTGAGCACCTTCGAGATCATCGCTGTCCTCCTGACGCTCGCCGCGGTCTTCGGCTACGTCAACCACCGGTTTCTGCGGTTGCCGACCACGATCGGCCTCATGATCCTTGCGATGCTCCTGTCGGTCGGTCTCATCGGCGCGGGGCACGTCTTCCCGTCGGTGCGCGAGACTGCCGATCGCATCATGCAGTCGGTTGACTTCGACAACACCCTGCTGCACGGCATGCTCGGTTATCTCCTCTTTGCCGGCGCGCTGCACATCGATCTCAGCAGCCTGCGCCGGCACACGACCGTGATCGCCGTCCTCGCCACCTTTGGCGTGGTGCTGTCCACGGCGATCGTCGGCGGCGCGGTGTGGGTGATCGCACAGATGCTTGGTCTGCCCATTGGGTTCATTCACTGCCTGCTCTTTGGCGCCTTGATCTCGCCGACGGACCCGATTGCCGTGCTGTCGATTCTCAAGAGCCTGCATGCGCCGGATGATCTCAAGACGCAGATTGCGGGCGAGTCACTCTTCAACGACGGCGTGGGCGTGGTCGTATTTCTCGCGCTGCTCGGCTTCGCCGGCGCCGGCCACGGGGAGGATGCGACGAGCGCCTCGACCATCCTCATGCTCTTTGTGAAGGAAGCCGTGGGCGGCGCGGTGTTCGGACTGGGCGTGGGGCTGATCGCCTACCGCATGCTCAAAGACATCGACAACTATCAGGTGGAAGTGCTCATCTCGCTGGCGCTGGTCACCGGCGGCTACGCGCTGGCCGACGCCGTGCACATCTCCGGCCCCATCGCCATGGTCGTCGCGGGACTGCTCATCGGCAACCACGGGCGCGCGTTTGCCATGTCCGAAACGACGCGACAGCATCTCGATACCTTCTGGGAACTCATCGACGAGATCCTCAACGCCGTGCTCTTCGTGGTCATCGGCCTCGAAGTGCTCCTGCTGGCCATCGAGACGCGCTACGTAGAGGCGGGTCTGCTCGCCATCCCGGTCGTGCTGTTGGCCCGGTTCATCTCCGTGGGCCTTCCCTTCGCGATTCTGCCGCTCAAGCACAAGCGCGTGCCGCACGCCGTGAAACTGATGACGTGGGGCGGGCTGCGCGGCGGCATTTCCGTCGCTCTGGCCCTCTCGCTTCGCGAAGAACTTGGCGAGCACGCCGACCGCAGCGTCTCCGACGCCATTCTCGTCATGACCTACGTCGTCGTGGTCTTCTCGATCGTCGTCCAGGGCCTGACCATCTCCCGGCTGCTGCGCCGCTGGGTCGCCCCGGTGGCAACTCCAGTCGCATCAGGCCATTAGCGACGCGGTGGCACAACCGAAACCCACCGCCGTCTGATCGCGGAACAAGGTGAATTTCCTGATTTCAGCTGCGCCAGGTCTGGTATAGTGATGGCACCATGAACCACACTCCACGCTCCCTCACGCGCCGCCAGTTCCTGCAGACTTCCGCCGCCGCGACCGCCTGGGCGATGACCGCTTCGTCCTACGGCCGGGTGCTCGGCTCCAACGCCCGGCTCAACGTCGCCTTCATCGGCGTCGGCGGCATCGCCAGCGGCGAGCACATCCCGCCGCTGCACAAGCTCGGCGCCATGTGTCCGTGTTTCACCGACGTTGACAGGACGCGCTGGAAGCCCGCGACTGAGAAATGGTCCGACGCCACAGGCTACACCGACTACCGAAAGATGTTCGACAAGCAGCACAAGGACATCGATGCGGTGATGGTGGGCACGCCGGATCATCATCACTTCCCCGCGACAATGATTGCCATGAGCCTGGGCAAGCACGTCTACACCCAAAAGCCCCTCACCCACACTCCGTGGGAAGCCCGGCAACTCACGCTTGCGCAGAAGAAATACAAGCTCGCCACGCAGATGGGCAACCAGGGCCACGCCAGCGATTCGTTGCGCGTGACCATCGACTACCTCCGCGGCGGGGCCATCGGCGACCTGCAGGAAGCGCACGTGTGGACCGATCGCCCGTGGTGGCGCCAAGGCATGCAACGCCCGGATGGCGCGGAGGAGATTCCCGCCACCATGGATTGGGATTCGTGGATCGGACCAGCGCCCGAGCGGCCCTATCGCCACAACCCCGCCGACGGCTGGGGCGGCCTGTATCACCCGTTCAACTGGCGCGGCTGGTGGGACTTCGGCTGCGGTGCGCTGGGCGACATGGCCTGCCACGAGGTCGATCCCGTCTACTGGGCCATGAACCCCGGCTATCCAGCGGCCATCGAACTCGTTGGCGGCGAACCCTTCGGCAATGCCGAGATGTACGGCAAGGCCAGCATCGTGCGCTTCGACTTCCCGGCCGTGGGCGCGCGGCCCGCATTCAAACTCTTCTGGTATGACGGCGGCAACCGGCCGCAACGCCCCGAAGAACTCGCCGCCGAACACGAGTGGACCAAGGAAGGCGCGCTCTATTTCGGCACCAAGGGCAAGATGGTCGCGCTGAACGACCCGCGCAACGCGCCCATGCTCCTCCCCGCCGAGCGCCACGCCGAATTCGGCACGCCAAAGCAGCAGATCGAGCGCTCGGCCGAGGGCCATCACAAGGAGTGGTACCTCGCGTGCATCGAGGAGAAGCCGTACGACTTCCCCAAGAGCAACTTCGCTTACGCGGGCCCATTCAGCGAACTCATCCTGCTCGGCTGCATCGCGCAGCGCGTCGGCGGCCGGCTCGAGTACAACCCCGAGTCGATGAAATTCACCAACAACGACGCCGCCAACGCCTTCATCAGCAAGACGTACCGCAAGGGCTGGGAGTACAAGCTCGACTGAGGCCCGGAGGTGACGGTTCTCGCAGATTCGACGCCAGGCTCTGCCCGAACTCGGCGCGGAGCCGCGCGCGATCAACTTCGACCATTCCACGCCATCCGGCGAGGTCGCCAATTGGCGGCCCATCCACTGCGCGCGAAGTTTCGCCCTTCCACGCAGCGTCGAAAATGGAGCCGAGGGGGCTCGAACCCCTAACCCCTGCCTTGCAAAGGCAGTGCTCTCCCAATTGAGCTACGGCCCCGATTTTTGAGTCCCGGGTGATTGCCCCGAAACTCGCCCACATCATAGCCGGCGGGCCCCGAAATCACCATTTGCGGCCCCGGGCTGGCAAAATGGGCTAACGCGCGGGCTGCTCGTGCGTCAGAACTCAGGTAGACCCGCCACCACCGACCCTCAGGGAGGTTGTCATGAACCGCCGCGCCCGCCTCTGCATCGCCCTGGCCCTCTCCGGCCTGCTCTTTGTACTGTTCGAGGCTGCCGCCCGCGCCTCGGGGATTCTCGTCGTCGAAGGTGCGCGGACCAACCCGCTGCGCATCGAGGATCATCTCGTGCGCATCTCCATCAGCGACCGCGTGGCTCTGACGACGGTGAACCAGACCTTCCACAACACGAGCCAGCAGCGCCTTGAAGCGACTTACATTTTTCCGATTCCCGAAGGCGCGGACCTTACCGACTTTCAGATGACCTTCAACGGCAAGATGGTTCAGGGCGAAGTCCTGCCCGCAGATCAGGCGCGCGAGATCTACGAGCGCATCGTGCGCGGCAACCGCGATCCGGGGCTCATCGAGTTCATCGGCCGGCGCCTCATGCGGGCGCGGGTCTTTCCCATCGAGCCCAACTCGACTACCGAGATCCAACTCTCGTATCAACAGGTGACCGACAGCGTCTCGGAGATGTGGCGCTACCAGTACCCGCTTCGCACACCCGGCCAGAACAGCATCGCATTCGGCACGGTGCGATTCGATGTCTCCCTCGCCTCCACCACGCCGCTGCGCGGCATCTGGTCGCCCACGCACGAGGTCGAGATCGTGCGCGATGGCGATTACAAGGCCCGCGCCGTCTTCGAGCGCAACAAGGTCAGCCTCGCCGACGACTTTGTGCTTCTCTACGACGCGCAGCAGCGCGATGTCGGCTTGTCCGTCGTCTCCTACCAGGAAGACGAGGCTTTGCCGGGCCATTTCCTGCTACTGCTGGCGCCAAAACCGATCTGGGATGACCAGGTGCAGGTGCCTCAGGACTACGTCTTCGTCGTCGATACGTCCGGCTCGATGGCCAGCGACGGCAAGATCGACCAGGCGAAGCAGGCGCTCAACTACTGCATCGAGCGGCTCGAAGATGGTGATCGCTTCTCCGTCGTGCGCTTCTCCACGGGCTTTGACACGATCTTCCCGAAACTGCAGGAGGCTGACAAAGCGAGTAAAGCCGAAGCGCGCCACCGCGTGGAGAAGTTCAAGCCTTCGGGCGGCACGAACATCAATGATGCGCTCAAAGCGGCGCTCGAAATGCGGGACCCCGAATCCAGGGAACGCCCCTTTGTGCTCGTCTTCATCACTGACGGCAAGGGTGATCAGGCGAGGCAGATCGTCGAAGACATGTTCGCGCGCGAAACCAAGGACTTCCGCGAGAACATCCGTCTGTTCCCCTTCGGCGTCGGCCACGATGTAAACACCGAACTGCTCGATGCCCTCGCCACGGGCTACGGCGGCATTCCGACCTACGTTCAGCCGGGCGAGAATCTCGAGCACAGTCTGGGCGACTTCTTCGCGGTGTTCAGCGAACCCGTGCTGACGGACCTGCATCTCGATCTGCCTGATCTGGTCGTTACGGAGCAGTATCCGCCGAGCATCGGCGATCTTTACAATGGGCGCCAGATCTTGCTCTCGGGCCAGTTCGAGAAGTCGGTAACGGGCCCCGTCACACTCAAGGCCAAGCGAGGCGACAAGGAACTCGTCTACACCTGGCCGCAGGTCTCGTTTGAGCCGACTGAGGACGCGACCTACGTGCCTCGCATCTGGGCCGGGCGCAAGATCGCCTACCTGATCGACCGCATCCGGCTCGACGGTGAATCGAGCGAGATGGTGCGCGAGATCATCGATCTGTCCACGAAGTACAGCCTGCAGACGCCGTACTCGAGCTGGCTCGTGGCGCCGGAACTTGAGGATCGGCTGGGCGTGGCGCGCCGCTTCGGCCGTGGCTTCGAGGGAGGCGGGGGATTTGAAGGCGGCGGCCTCGACGCGCAGCGCGATCTGGCGATCCCTGCCGATCGCCTGCGGCGCTCGCTCGACGAGAGCGAAGCACTGGAGGAAGCGCGGAAGGCCGCCCCGGCCGCCGGCGGATTCGAGGGCGCAGCCACGGGGCGCGAAGGCGGAGCAGTCGGCCGCGGCCAAGCCATGCCGTCCGAAGCCGCCGGGGAGGATGCCTTCTACTTCGCCGCCGGCCAGGCCCGCGCCCGCGAAGCGACGACACTCGAAGAGCAGTCCGCAGACATGCGCGCCATGGCGGTTCGCCGCATCAACGGCCGCAACTACGTCTTCGTCTCCGGCTACTACGTCGATTCCGCGCTCACCGAAGAGACGAAGCTGACCGAACTCGAGTTCGGCTCCGACGGCTACTTCGATCTCATCGCGATGCGGCCCGATCTGCGCAAGGCCCTCGCCGCCGGCCGCTTCATGGTCGTCATGGTTGATCCGAACAACGCGATCGTCATTCGACAGGAAGACGGCGTCAAGTCGCTCACGGACGAACTCAAGGCGATCATCCAGGCCGGCGCGCCCAAGAAGTAGAGGCGCGGCCGGCGCCGTCTCTCAGCCCGGCGTCTGCCCGAGAGACACAGGGGCTACATTCATGTTGACCCGGTCGCGCATGAAGTTGCGCAGCACGCGCGAGGTGTACTGGCGGGAGGCGAGCGTGAGCGAGACGATAGTGATCGAAAACGCGAGAGCCGCCAGGTTGATCATCGAACTGGCGATAGTCGCAAGCACGGCACGCGCGCCCTCGGCGCTGGCCCCGAAGAGTCGCGGCCAGTGCTCCTGCATCGCCTGCGGGTCGAGGCGATGATCCACCTCGATGAACACCTGCGCGAGAATAACGGTGCTGAGCACGAGCAGCCCCGGCACAAACCACAGGCTCGTGCGCAGCGCTTCCCAGAACACGCGAAGGTGTCGCATCCAGTGAACCTTCCTGTCTGCAGCCTCGCCGGCTGAAAGCCGCAGGGCGTGCCGCGCCCGCAGTTCTAGCCGTGTCGAAAAACTCCGTTGCCCAAAGGGGCGCCAGCGCCGGCGTGCCTGCGCAGAGCCCGCCCCTGCCAAGGCAGGGGCAGGTCTCCACGAGCCCGCAAGCAGCGCACCCTGTGCGCCGCAAAAGTCAGATTCGGGCAACAGACCCGAAAGGTGATCGTACCGGCGAAGTGAACCCTCAACATGAGGCGATTGCCGCACCAGGGCCGCGGTCTGGGGCGGTTCTGTTGACGATGAGCCGGGAAGTTGCCTCTCAACTCTGAAAGCGCGTAGCCACGGGTGAAACGCAGCGGAACGGCGGCGCGGCGGTTCCTGTAGCAGAGGTGCTCTCTGCCGCGTGGAGCGCATCTTGCCTTGGTTCGAAGATCAAGGAGTCGTCGCGACCGTATTCCTCGCGGCATATCCTGCCGGGGCAATTGCCCATGTTGAATGGCCAAGCAGGATCAGCAGGTGCACCGCCGCTTCCATCCCGTCTTGTCAGCCCTGGTTGGAGTCATCGTCACGCTCGTGGTGGCATATGGATGCCGCATTCAGGATCCGGCCATCCGATCGCCCAATCCGCAATACTCAATCGAGACAACTCCTCAGGGGGATCAGTTGAAGAGCCTGCAGTCCGGGTTCGGCCGCTGCCGCGTGTTCATAACAGACGGTTGGGAATGGACGAGCGAAACCGGGGTGGGATGGGTAAATGCTACTCGATCCATTGGTGGTACAACATGGATCGGGGCAGAACCACCAATAGGTAAGGATCAAAGCACCGCACGGGGCCGCAGCTGGATCAGTGAATCCACCAGTACCGAGGAGTTTCACTACGGTTGGCCGCTCGCAGCGGTATGGGCCGGGAGGAGGACGCAACATGGGCTTCAGGGGCCGTTCGAGCAAACTGATTTCCTAGGTTGGAGTGTCCAGCGCGCCGGTGCTCCTGACGAGGTGCCTTTCCCAATGCGGATCAATCCGGTAGGATTCATAGTCGACAGTGCTCTGTACGCCATCGTGTCCAGCCTGATCTTCTTGGGCCTCAGTCAGTGCCGTCGCTCAGCGCGCCGACAACGGCAGCGGTGCACAGAGTGCGGATATCCTCGCCGGGGTCTGAGCGCTGCTGCGTTCTGTCCCGAGTGCGGAGAGCCCTCTCCATCGTCGGTAGTTCGAAACCTCGATCGCCGACTTGTCTAAGTCTTCAGCGCCATGCGCAGAGAGTGCCGCGCGAACGGTCCGGACCGCCGCCGCGTCGCAGCCCCGAAGGCGAAAATGTGATCTGCGACCCCGGCGGGGGCAGGAGATTTCTCCGCACCCCGCGCATGCAGGACGCCGGACCCGTTATAATTCACACCTGCATGAAGATCGTCGACTATCACGGCGAACTGTCAGTTCGATCGATTGCTCCGCTGGTCGAGTGGGCCATGGGTCGATGCACTGCGTTCACAGTGATTGCTCGTCTGGACGAGATCGAAAGCGCTGAGCGGATCCTCAGTCCATTGATGAGCGATCTGATAGAACGCCGCAGGACCAACGTCTGGCCGGGCACAAGGTCAGCACAATTTGTCGAGCTTTTCAAGTTCGAATTGAGTGATCGTGCCAAGCCATTCCTGCTTGCCGATTTGTTCCCGACCGTGATCGCGGCTGAACTTCCCGGACCTGACGATGGGGTGCCATGGCCTCCCGTCGAAGACCTGAGTCTTCTGCGAAGCGATGGCCGGCCGATGCTCATCACGATCACGCACGAATACGATGTCTACCTCAAGCTGAGTCCGGATGAGTTCGCCGCGCTTAGAAGCGAGGTCGGGGGTGAGAATTTGTCTACCTCGAGCGAAGATTGCTTGCCGGATGAGCAGTACTGATCAAGTGACGTGTGGCGTAGCCACGGGGGCAGCGCAGCCGCGCCCGCGGCGCAGCGGAACCCGTGGATGTCGTTAGGAAACGAATCAAGCTCCGAAGGGGCGAAAGAAGCCACCGGTGCGCGTCGCGCACAGACGATTCGGACGCCCCTGCCGCCCCTGCCGGGGCTTTGTCCAAGCGCGCACTCGATTCCACGGGTTCCGCTCGCTGCGCATCGCTCCACCCGTGGCTACGCTGTTGCGCCCCTCCGGGGCGTGGTAAACCAACCCCTTCCGCAACGCGGCGAAGACGCGAGTCAGTCGCGAAAGTATCGGGCGACGTCATAGTTTGCGATACTCATCGCGAGAGCGAGAGCCGAGATGCCGTGTTTGTTGGGACGGTGCCGATCCGCGCCGGCGTCGAGCAGCAACTGGATCATTTCGCCGCGTCCGCGCGATTCAAACGTCGCCCGGCAGAGGGGGGTATTGCCATGCTCATCTTCGGCATCGACAACGGCGCCGTGCTCGATCAGCGCCGCCGCTTTCAGCAGATCGTGTCGTTGGGCCGCGAAATGGAGAGCGGTCCAGCCGCGCATGTCGCTTGCGTTGACATCGGCGCCGAAGGTCAGCAAGAGCGAGAAGATTTCATCCGCCCGTGGCAGCATTGGGAAGCTGGTGGCGAGCAGGAGCGCGGTGCGACCGCTTCTTGATTCCCGTTCATTTGGATCGGCGCCCACCTCGAGAAGTTGCCGAATGCCCGGGACATCATCGCGGTAGCAGCACTCGATCATCGACTTCGTCATGTCGTGACTGTACGAACCGGGCGTGGCAATATCTTCCTCGCCTAAACCCCAAGCACCTTCCGCACCGCGGCGACCACGCGGTCGTGTAGCAGGCATTGGTCACCACGACTCAGCGATCGCCTGGAAGAGATCGATTGCTCTCTGCACTCAGCGCAGGTGCTCCAGTCGGAAGACCAGTTTGTCGAAGTCGGCCTCGAAGCCAACGTCATTGCACCGGTACAGCCGACCGTTGGGCAGCTCCTCGGCGAGCATACCGGAAGCCCACATCTGTGATTGACGCCGACCCTGCTCCTCCCAGATGTTGTAGAGATGCAGGTGGCCGCTCTGAGTCCGACACTCAATCAGCACCTCATCCGGTGCGGTGTCCTGCCACAGCACGGCGCTCGGACACAACTGATTCTCGATGCGAATGCCGCCGTCGGTCCGCAGCCATACCCCCTGACGCCACGGCGACTTCACGCCCTCAAACGTCAGACGAAGCGTCTCGCCGTCACGCACTTCAACGCAATCGATCTTGATGACGTCCGCTCGGCCGCGCTCTGCCCACGCCTTACTCATCGTGCGACTTGGAGGGAGTTGGAATGAGGCCATGCACGGGATCGTATCCCGCGGCCGAGACCGGTCGAGCGAGTCTCAGGAACCGCATCGCGCCCCGGCGATGGCTAAAGAGACTCCCGGTGCGCCTCCATCGCTCCGTGCGGGCCCTCTCTCGAATCTCGACCTGACCACGGGTTCCACTCGCTGCGCATCGCTCCACCCGTGGCTACGCTGTTGCGCCCCTCCGGGGCACTCGAACCGCTTCGGCCTGTTGTAGACCGGAGTCAAGGCGCTGCGCAGACCCGACGCGTGGACTACGATGGCGCTTTGGATATCGACACTTCGTCGGGGGCTAAGTATGTCGGCCAACGCTGCAGAGTTACCCTGTCCGATCTGCGGATATGACTGTCGTGCCGTCGAGAGGCCAACTTGTTCAGAGTGCGGCGCAACGCTGAAGGCGACGTTGTCCTCCCCAAACATGCTCGTCACAGGGCCGTGGCAGTTACGACTGCTCATCTGTGCCTCAGCCATGCTGCTCGCCACCATAGTCTTAGGAATGCTGGCTGTAGATGTCTCCAGACAGCGCGTTGCGCTTCAGGTGGGGCTGGTGCAACAGAACATGTCGGATTTGCAGGACTACCGGATGAAGACCATCAAGTGGTGGAATGACGTAAAGAATGGCAGAGATCCCGGCCTCGCGCCCAAGGCCCCTGTGCTGGCAAACGGTTCCGTACAAGACGACGTCGTCCAACTCTGGAAGACAGCCATTCGCAATGCGGGCGCGGTGCTGTTTTTGCTGGCGATGGCCGGATTAGCTGCGCTTGCGGTGCTGTGGATTTCCGAGGTGCAGCAACGCCGCCCAGTTGCCACCAAAGCGGTGCGCGCGGTCAGCGGGTTGGTGTATCTCTACGCCGCACTTGCTCTCTTGATTGCCAGCATTGGAATCGGCGAGTTCTTCTTGACCTGAAGCGTCGAATGGTAGTTTGCGGACTAAACCCCAAGCACCTTTCGCACCGCCGCGATCACCCGATCGTGCAGCAGGCCGTTGGTGACCACGACCCCCATGTTGTCGCGCAGCGTGCGGCCGAGTGAGAAGTCCAGTTCGTTGCCGCGCACGTCCGTCGCGCGGCCGCCGGCTTCGCGGATCACGATGCAGCCTGCCGCGTGGTCCCAGATCTTCTCCTCGTAGCCCTTCTTCGTCGGCAGGCGGAGGTAGATCGATGCGTCGCCGCGCGATACCGCCGCATACTTGCACTGGCTGTCGATGCGATAGGGGGGCCCGCTGATGCCGAGCAGTTCAGCGACCTTGGCCGAGTCGTCCTGCGCCGAGTGAGCCGACTCGACCGACTCACAGAAGCTCGCCTTGCTCGGATCGCTGATGCTCGTCACGTGAACCTTGTGCTCCGTCGGATCGTCGAGTGTCCGCATCGTTGCGCCCTGACCCTGCACGGCGATGAACAGGCAGCCGGCCGGCCCGTTGGGCTTCTTGCCATCATGGGGCAGACTCGGGCATCCCAGCACGCCGAGCACCACCTTGCCATGTTCGATCAGCGACAGTGCCACGGCGTACTGATCGTTGCGCAGGAATCCCTTCGTGCCATCGATCGGGTCGAGCGTCCAGTGGCGACCCTTGGGGCCACCTTCGTACATGCCGCGATCGATGGAATCGAGGATCGCCGCTTCGGTCATCGACGGCGCGACCTTCTGCACGCTGGCGACGACCTTGCGACGCAGTTCAGCCCCCTCATCGCCCCGCAGGGCCGCCGCGTCTTCCTCACCCACGAGCGGATCGTTGGGAAACGCCTTGCGCAGCTGGCTCGCGACGACTGCCTGGGCGCCGAAGTCCGCCACCGTCACCGGCGACTTGTCCTTCTTGGCCATGGTCTCTTCGGAGATCAGCGTCGCCTGGACGGTTTTGCACAGGTGGCATGCGTCGAGGACGGCATTGACGGCGGCCTGGCGTTCGGCAGCGTACTTCATGATTGGTCTTTCGGGTCAAAGGGCTCTGGAATGGAGAGCGATCCTTGACGGCCGGTCGTGCGGCTTCAAGACTGGAGTTCACCCGAAACGCAAGTTTCGGCCGAACGCAAGCCGATAAGCCATCGGATGTTGACGCCGCGCCGCCTGATCATCTCCGACGGATCGCTGCCTGCTCTGGCCGCCCTGGCCCTGCAGGATCGGCCCGACCAGGCGGTGCTGTGGGTTCCTGCGATGGGTCAGGTCGCCGCCCCGCGCCGCCTGGCCGCCGTCGCTCGCCAGGCGGAGCACTTCGGCATCGACCGGCCCGTCGGCCCGGGCGCTGCGCGCATCGCCGCCGAGGACGGTTCGGGCCGCTCGACGGCGTCGGCTCTTGACGAGGCGGGCGTGCTGCTCGCCGCGCTCTCCACGGCCCGCCTGCTGCGCTGCAGCCGGCTCGTCTGGCCCTGCCAGGCCGGCATGGACCTCGATCGCATGGCGGTGCTGCACGAGGTGACGATGTGCGCCGCGCATCTCGCTGATCTTGATGCCAGCCCCACGCGGCCGGCGCCGGAGATCCGCACGCCGGTTCTCGACTGCACGGATGAGCAGATTGTCGATCTCATCGCGGGCAGCGGCGTTCCGACCACGCTGGCATGGTGGTGCGATCATGACACCCAGCGGCCCTGCGGCGGATGCGACAGTTGCCGGCGATGGGAAAGCGCGCTGCGCGCCACCGCGCCGGCGTGAACGTGAGTGAACGAGAAGAGCTCAGATGGGTCGGCGCGACGGCGGCTCGGCCATCGCGGGTTCGGGCTGAGGCCGCGCGGCCACGAATGGATCGGGCGGATTGAGAATCGGACCCGTCGCCGGCTTCTTGAGCGTCGATTCGAGCGCTCCGCCGATGCGGCCCGCGCCCATCAGGCTGCCGGCCTTGCGATTGCTCGCCTCGGCTTCAATCGCCAGCTCTTCGGCGGTCGGTCCGGTGGAGACGATGCCTGTTTCGATGCCCGAGGCGAAGCGCAGGCCGATCAACGTCGTTGCGCACAGGGCCGCGACGGGCAGCAGAAAGAACCTGCTGTAGAACAGCAGTCCGGGCATGGCGTCTGCGGCGCCCGCCCCGTAGGCATCGCTCGCGGCCGCCATCATGTCGTAGGTGGTGAAGATGCCACTGAACGGAAACTCGCTTGCCAGGCGCTGCCAAGGCAGGCACAGGGCCAGCAGCGCCATCGACCACGCCTGCGCCGAGACGACGCGGCGGATACCGAAGACCTGCGCGCCCGCGGACACGACCGTGCCTACGGCCAACTGCACACACAGCGCAAGACACCCGGCAATGCCGGCGACCAGCGCCAACTGGTGTTGCAGGCGGAACCAGATGTTGAAGCGGCTGGCGGACTGGTTCACCTCCGGCGCCGGTTCATTCTTGGGGATCTCAGGCTCTTCAACGGGCGCGGGCTCGACGCCCGTCAGAGAGCGAACCTCGCCGCGCGGCTGTCGAGTCTTCTTCACGACGGTCGGCTGGTACTCTGCGGCCGTCGGCTGAATCCGGTCCACGCGCAGGTCGGTGTAGTTGACCAGCGCCCACGTGAGCACCTGCACGAACAGCGCCAGGCCGACGACCCAGGCGCAGACCGTCACGCTCAGGCGGATGTGCCGCAGAGCGGGCGAGGCGTGCGGAGTCTGAATCTGGGGACGGCTTTCCATCAGGTGCTTCCCGGGCCGGCGCTATCGAAGATTCTCTCGGTCCTATCGGCCATTCTGGGCCGGGGCTGAGGCGCCGGGCCGGGATTCAATCCAGCTTCGGCCGCACGACTCGCAGAGCAGGTGGTTGGCGAGGCTCGGTCGGGGGGACGCCGCGTTTTCGGACCTGCCATCCACGATCGCGCGCCCCGCGGCATATGCTCTGGAGCCGGTCGCTCCATGTCTGATACCCCGCTTCCATCCCGTCTCGAAGAATCTGCTGAACTCGGCGCCGACGCGTACGGGTTTGACCCAGGATGGATCGCCGCGTTGATTCATGGCGAGGTCCGGCTCGATCGCGACATGGCCATGCGGATTCTCGAGACGGTTCCGCTGTTCACGCTCGGTCGGTGGGCGGATGCGCGCTGCCGCGTCTTGCACGGCAACAGCGTCCGCACCTACGTCATCGACCGCAATATCAACTACACCAACGTCTGCACGGCCCACTGCACCTTTTGCGCGTTCCGGCGCGACGGCGACGAGGATGATGCGTACACACTCTCGCGCGAGCAGATCAGCGCCAAGATCGCCGAACTGGAAGCGATCGGAGGCACGCAGATCCTCATGCAGGGCGGGATGAATCCCGAGTTGCCGCTTTCCTGGTACGAAGACCTTCTCAGCGGCATCAAGGCTGACTTTCCGCACATCCACATTCATGCCTTCAGCCCGCCCGAGTTCATCGAGTTCGTTCGCTTCTTCGATCCGCCCGGCGACGACCTCGAGGCGAAACTCTTGTACGTGTTTGAACGCCTCCGCAAGGCGGGGCTCGATTCACTGCCCGGCGGGGGAGGGGAGATCTTCGCCCTGCCGGTGCGCCGCAAAATCGGGCTGGGCAAGTGCACGGCCCAGGAGTGGCTGACCGTCATGCGCGTCGCCCACCGCATGGGCATGTACACGAGTGCCACGATGATGTTCGGCCATATCGAGGGCCGGGCCGACCGGATCGACCACATGGACCTCGTGCGCACCTGGCAGGACCGATCGATCAACGACTTTGCCCGCAGCGGCGGCGGGCGCTACAAGGCGTTTATCTCCTGGCCGTTCCAGCGAGAGAACACGCCGCTGGGTCGCCTGCCGGAGTGGGATGCAGCCGACGGGGCCGAGTTCCCCGGCGATGCCGTCGCGGCGGGGCGAAACAGCGACCGCTTTGGCAAGGTCGTGCGCATGGCCGGGGCGAGCGAGTATCTGCGCACGCAGGCGATCAGCCGGCTGTATCTTGACAACGTGTACTCGATCGGCGCCAGCTGGGTGACGATGGGGCCGCACATCGGCCAGGTGGCGCTGCATTTCGGGGCGAGCGACATGGGCAGCGTGATGATGGAAGAGAACGTCGTCTCCGCCGCCGGCACGACCTACTGCCTGACCGAGGCGCTGATCTGCCGGCTCATCCGCAACGCCGGCTTCCTGCCCGCTCAGCGCGACAACGTCTACAACCTCCTGCGCGTTCACGATGGCGATGATGCGCCCGATCTGCTCGTGGCAGACTGGTCGCAGCAGCGGGCCCGGAAGCTGGCTATCGAGCGCAAGCAGGCCGTGAGCGCACCGGTGGAGGTCACGGTGTCGGCCGCTTCGGAAGAGGTCGTTGCGGATTGACTCAGTGGCTACGCGATTCGAGCGGCTGGACCGAGACGGCCCACACGCCCGTTTCATTCGAGCCGTGCTCAAGGTCGTTGAGTTCGCGGGGCCGATCGTCGAAGGCGACGCGATCCTGGCTCACCATGGTGTCGATGTCCCATTCCTTGAGTTGATCGAAGACATCGGCGACGAGTTCTTCAACCTCCCCAAGCGACGCCGCGGAGAGCCAGATCTCGATCCGGGCGCTGTCCGTAGGGGGCTGCTGGTCGCGTCGGACCGCCAGCACGACGATGTGCCAGAGCGTGACGCCCAGATCGCGCCCGCTCTCATCGGGATTGCCGTCGGGATCGACGTTCAATTCGAGGCGCCAGAGCCGCTGGAGGTGGACGATGACCTCATCCAGCGTCATCAACCCGTCCTTTTCCAGCACCACGCTGCGGAACTCATCCATGCATTCATCGTCGTCGATCCAGTGGCTCGGCACTTCCTGCAACCCCTGGCCCTGCAGTTCGGATTCGAGCGCCTGGCTGTACTCGCTGGCGATATTGATGATGATGAACTTGTTTGCCTCGAGGAATACCTCGACGTAAGGCTCTTCGCTCATCGCGCCGGCCGCCAGGGCGCAGTCGTCGATCAGCAGGGGCTCAAACTCGTTCCACGTCGCCATGAACTCGGCCTTGGGAACCGGCTCGGGACTCATGAGCGTGTCCACCTGGCGATAGGCGTCAGTGGAGATGATCTCGAGAATAGGGTACACCAGTTCGGGCAGCATCGCGAAGAGTCCGGCCAGCAGCGGTCTGAGCCGCTCATGGGAAACGGCGATCTGGAACTGATGCGTGTCGGGCAATTCCAGGTCGGGATCGAGCCTCGAGATGGTGTAGCCCTCGAACGGCCGCTGCCCGTCGCTTGGAGTCCACCCGAGTGGAAACGCAAAGCCGTTGATGGTGAGCCGTTTCAGAGATGGATCGATGAGGTAGTTCAACTGCGCTCGATCAGCCGTTGATCCGCGAGATGATCGCGGAGAGATGTCCCTTCAGACCTTCCGATAAGGCGCCCGTATCGTATCCGCCCTCCAGCACCGTAACGATCCTTCCTCCGCAGTGACTTGCAGCCGCTTCCGCGAGCAGCCCGGAGATCATCTCGAACGTCTGCGGCCGCCAGCGCAGAGCCGCCAGCGGATCGCGCTCGTCGGCATCAAAGCCGGCGGAGAGGAGCAGCGCTTCGGGTCGATACTGCTCCAGTGCGGGAATCACGCCCGATTCGTAGGTCCGCAGCGCCTCGCCGTGCCCACAACCCGGCCGCAGGGGGATGTTGATGGTGCAGCCTTCGCCCGGCGTGCCGCGCGCGCCGCGCTCCCACTCGTAGCCGGTCCCGGGATAGAGCGTGGCGGGATGCTGATGGGTCGAGATGTACAGCACGTCGCCGCGCGCTTCGAAAAGATGCTGCGTGCCGTTGCCGTGATGCACGTCGAAATCGACGATCGCCACGCGCTGCAGGCCATGATCGACGAGCAGCCGCTCAGCGGCCAGCGCGACGTTGTTGAAAAAGCAGAATCCCATCGCCCGGTCGGCTTCGGCATGGTGGCCCGGCGGGCGCATCGCCGAGAATGCTGCTCGATGGGGTCCGCGCATCACCGCATCCGCCGCGGCCAGTGCGCAGCCGGCCGCCGCCGCAGCCGCCGCGAACGAATCGGGGCTGATGGTGCAGTCCACCACGTCGAGATAGGCCCGGCCGGTTTCGCAGGCGCGCCGGAATCGCGCGACGTACGTCCGCTCATGCAGCCGCTGCACGAAGGCAATCACTTCTTCCGGGTCTGCCCAGTCTGTGCCGTGCAGCCCATGTGGCTGCAGATCGAGTTCGAGCAGCGCTGACGCCACGGCGTCCAGCCGCGCGGCCCGCTCGGGGTGGTGCAGGCCGGTGTCGTGCCTGGCTGCGATCGGTTCCTGAAAGACCAGCATCGGCTTGTGTCACCCCCACGACGCGTCAGGCGGCTCTGTGCCGCTGCCGTATCGTTGTCACGATGGAAGATGAAGTCGTCCCCGTGGACTGGTCCCTGCCGGAAATCGCCGATGCGCTGCAGCGCGGGCTCCAGGCTCGCTCGCAGGCGGACCGGCAGGCCCAGGCGGTCCGCGGCCTGGATAGCCTGAGCGAATTGCAGTTTCACGCGGTCATCGACGCCAGTCTGCGGGAGTCGGGTTACGCCGTGCATCGCGAGCAGCGCTATCCGACCGCCCGCGGCCGCCGGCGCCGCTCGGAAGGCGAGCGATGCGACTTTGTTCTCTGCCCGCCCGGCCGGCCGCTCGTCGAGGAGGAATCGGTTTCGACGCTGTTCGCTCCTGAGCGTTCAACGGAGCCCGGCCAGGCGCTGTGGCTTGAAGTGAAGGTCGTCGCGCAGTTCACGGAAGAGGGCGCGAACGTGTCGTATGCCTCGGCCCTGCAGCAGCCGGTTCGTCAGGATGTGGCCAAACTGGCTCGGGCGGCGGCCATTGACCACGCGGCGGTGCTGCTCGTTCTCTTCACCGCGGGCGTCGAAGTCGCCCGGCACGACATCGAAGTCTGGCAGAACCGGTGTGCCCAGCGGGGATTGCCGGTCCAGCCGCCGTATCTGCGGCACATCGAAATTGTGGACCGCCTGGGCAATGCCTGCTGCACCATTGCCCTGTTTCGCATCAAGGGCTGGTGACGGGTTCATGCCGGTTGGCAAGTGTGCGGCCTCAAGACGCCCCGGTGCTCGGCTCGATATGATTCATTCTGACGCCCATCCGCCACCGGGAGATGATCGTGAAGAACCGCCGCGTCCGCCTGCTTCATCTGGCCGCCGTCCTGGTCTGGCTCGCCGGCGCCGCCGTCGGCGCCGCCCAGGACCGAACCGTCGAAGCGATCTTGAGCGAGATCAACAGTCTGGAGATGCCGGCGTACGATGTCAATCGCGACACGCCGAATACGAATTACGTGCAGGAGTTGCTCGGCAAACGCCGCGAAATCACGCTCCGCCGCAGCGAACTCATCGGTGAACTGTACCGCGCTTATCCGCTCCACCCGGAGACGGCGAACCTGCTTCCCGAGCGCTGGGACACCATGTTCAGCCTGCTCAGCGACTACGACGGCGTGCTGGCCGAAACGCAGTCGCTGCTCAAGTCTCACCCGGACTATCCCTCCGAGCGCTACGCCTGGCAGTTCCGGGCCATGAGTGCGATGATGTGCTACAGCCGGGGTTCGAGTTACGACGCACAGAAAATCGTCGATCCCATCGAAGACTACATCAAGCGCTATCCCGACAGTTCGCAGGGTCCGTCGATGCTCTACGAGGCGGCATCGTTTCACTTGCGCGACCGGGAACAGTCAACGGCGCTGCTTCGCCGCATCGCGAGCAACTGGCCGCTGTCGGGAGCTGCTCGCGAGGCGAAGCGCAAGTTGCGGCAGGTTGACGAGATCGATAAACCGTTTGAACTCCAGTTTACCGATGCGATCACCGGCAGCGACGTCTCGATCAAATCTCTGCGCGGCAAGATCGTCGTGATCGACTTCTGGGCGAGTTGGTCGCCGCAGTGCGACGAACTGGCGCCGCGACTCAAGGATCTCTATGAGAAGTGGCGCCCGCAGGGGGTCGAGTTCATCGGTGTCAATCTCGATCCGTCGCCAGATCAGCGGGGCCTCGACGGGCTCAAGGGTTTCCTCGACCGGCACGGCATCACCTGGCCTCAGTACTACCAGGGGCTGGGCTGGCAGAGTGAGTTCTCCTCGTCATGGGGAGTCGATCGTCTGCCGTGCATCTTCATCGTCGATCACGAGGGCAACCTCGCTGCGACCGCCGTGAGCAATGATGAACTCGAAGATGTCGTGAGCGACCTCGTCGAAAAGCGCGACGCCACAGGCTCGGCCGCCGCCGACGGTTGAGTCGCGCGCGGGCTGTCCCACTGGCGCTGAGCAATTCCGCCGCCGCGCGCCTACAGCATGCGCTCGATCACATCAACCGCCTCTCGATCGGGATGGTGCCCGTCGTACTTCGCTCTGATCTCCACAAACGCCTGCCGCTGCGCTTCCTGCATCGACGCGTCGGTGAGCACCTGCGCCAGCGCTTCGGCGATTGGGTCGTCGGCGCCGAAGTGGGGGATGAACTCCGGCACGACCTGCCGCTCGGCCACGATGTTGGGCAGCGCCCGCATGGGCGAGCGCACGAGCCACCGTCCGATGAGCATCCACGGCAGCCACGCTGTCCGGAACATCGAAACCAGTGGCACTCCATGCCGAACGACGTTGAGTGTCGCCGTTCCGGAGCACACCAGCGCCGCGTCGGCCCATTCCAGCGTCTCGTGCAACTGATCAACGGCGATCGTGGTGAAGCGCGGTATCGAGTGCATGCACTCGCGAGCCAACGCTGCCGCCCGCTCGTCGGCGCTGATGATCCGCACGGCCATGTCGGGATAGTCACTCCGCCGGATGCCATCCACGATCGAGATCATCGAAGGCAGGTTTCGCCGTATCTCCGAGGGACGCGAGCCCGGCAGCAGCGCGATGCGCGGCAGGGCGGTGTCCGGCTCTGTCTCGTCATCCGGCGGCTCATCCGGTACGGGCAGCGGCTCGTTCATCACGGGGTGGCCGATGAACGTGGCCGGCACGCCGCGGCTGGCGAGGTAATCCTGCTCAAACGGCAACAGGCACAGCACGTGATCGGTGAGCCGCTTGAGTTTGCCGATCCGCCACGAGCCCCACGCCCAGATCTGCGGCGCCACCAGGTGGACGATGCGGCAGCCCGCGGCGCGAGTCAGTTTGCAGATTGGAAAGTTGGCCGCAGGCGAATCGACCGGCACGTGCACGCGCACGGGGTGGGAAGCGAGCCAGCGGCCAATGCGACGATTCAGCCGCCAGTGTTCGCTCACCTTGCGCAGCGATCCGGCGCCCATGACGGCGTCGGTCCCGGTCGGCTCGACGATGGTCGCTCCGGCGGCGCGCATCTTCGGCCCGCCCCAGGCGAAGACTTCCACGTCCGGGCGGCGGCGGCGCAGTTCCGCGATCACCGGCGCTGCGTGCGCATCGCCGCTGGGTTCAAACGCGGTAAACAAAACCACAGGCGGTCTGGCGGCAGAGGTCTCGGACACGGGCATATCGCAGCAGGCCCGGCAGGCAAAGTCAACTCGCCCGGGCAGACGCGAGTGCGACCGTGCTAGCATCCTTCGGCATGCGACCATCCGTGCTCATTGCCAACGGCGTGATCGTCACCGCAGCTCTGGTGTGGCTGCTGGTGGTCCTCGTGTCGTTCCTCCAGCCCTTCCGCGCCGCCCCGATCCGCGAGGCTGAGCCGCGCCCGATGACGCCCGTCACCGAGTCTGAACTGCAGCGAGGCTGGTTCGGCTTCGTGCTGCGCGTGGATGGCCTGCACGACGCGGCCGAATTCAAAAAGGCGATCGATGACATCGCGGCGATGAACGCCAACGCGGTGCTCATCGAGACGCCCATGCTCCAGGAGAATCCCGAGTCGGTCGAGGTCTCGCTGCAGGGGGCCGAGTCGCCGCTGCTGACCGATCTGGTCTCGATCATTCACCACGCGACCGATCGCGGTCTGGCGGTCGCGCTCGTGCCGACGATCGTCTTCCAGGAGGTCAAAGCGAGTCAGTCGCGAGCGAGTTTCGCACCCGCGGACTGGGACCGGTGGTGGCTCAGTTACGCCGATGCCGTTCTCGAGCTGGCCGCAATGGCCAAGAGCAGCGGCGTTGAAGTGTTCGCCATTGGCAGTGAACTGAGCGAATCGGAGATCATGACCACGCAATGGATGGACCTCTCCGCGAAGGTCCGTGAGCAGTTCAGCGGTTTGCTCATGTACAACGCGCAGTGGGACCGCGCGGCGGACATCACCTTCTGGGAGCACGTCGATCTCATCGGTGTCAGCGCCTGGTTTCCGCTGGCTCAGGAGGGCGCCGAATCGCCCGACCTCGGCGCGGCCTGGCGCGAAGCGCTGCTGCACCTCAACGCAATCTCGGCCGACAACCAGCGGCCGGTGCTCATCACGGCGGTCGGTTACCCGAGCCGTCAGACGGCATTGACCCAGCCATCGGACGCTGCGCCGCTTGCTTCGGAAACGCCCGATGCGCAGATCCAGCAGCGCGCCCTGAGCGCGTTTCTCGACGCCTACACCGGCATCGACCCGCGATCGCCCGATCGTTACACGGGCTTTTTCATCTACCGCTGGATCGCACGCGGCGACCCGCAGGCCGACGCCTTCTCGCACGCCATCGAAGGCAAGCCCGCCGAAGCCGACGCCCGCCGCGCGCTGGGCCGCCTGACGCGCTAGTCGCGGGTCAGACGATTGCGCCTCGGCATCCGTCAGTTCTGCATCGCGGCGCCGGACCGCGAGACGGTCTCGACCATCGGCCCGTCCATCTCTTCGCCCGCGGCGGCGCCGCCGACGGAGACCGTCGCCTCGGCTTCCTTGAGCGCTTCTTTTGAGATGTGCCCGTCGGCGCCGACCTGGTCGAAGCGGACCGCGACGCGCTTGGACACGCCGCGCTCCTGCATCGTTACGCCATACAACTGGTCGCCCGCCTGCATGGTGCGCTTGTTATGGGTGATGATCACAAAGTGGCTGCGATCGAGGAAAGTGTGCAGCACGCCGCAGAACCGTTCGACGTTGGCGTCATCCAGCGCCGCATCCACTTCGTCGAGCAGGCAGAAGGGGCTGGGTTTGCTCTGGAAAATCGCCATCACCAGGGCCACGCTCGTCATCGTCTTCTCGCCACCGCTGAGCAGTTTGATCGAGCGCGGCTCCTTGCCGGGCGGCTTGGCGACGATGTCGATGCCTGATTCGAGCCAGTCCACTTCGCCCGTCTCTTCGTTGGGGATGAGGTGCATGTCCGCCTTGCCCCCGCCGAACACGCGCCGGAACATACCGTTGGTGCCTGCAAAGTTCTCGCGGATGGTCTCGAACGTCTCCTTGAATCGCTCGCGGCTGAGGTTGCTCAGTTCCTCGATGAGTTCGATGAGTTGGCCGCGTGCCGCATCGAGATCGCCGACCTGCCGCACGAGATCCTCGTTGCGATCGACGAGTTCCTTCTCTTCTTCGATCGCATCGAGGTTAACGTTGCCCAGGCGCTTGATGGCGCCGCGCAGTTCGTCGATCCGTGCCGTCGCCTGCTCGCGATCGACTGCCAGCACGTCGCCCGACTGCATCATCAGGCGGTACTCGGGGTACTCGCTCGGCAGATCGAGCGACAGGTCATCAGCGCTGCTCTGCTCGAGATGCTCGCGCTTGACTTCGTTTTCTCGCTTGCTCAGTTCCACGGCGTGGTAGTTGCGCTCGACGATGGACAATCGCTGCCTCGCGGCGTTGAGCGCATCACCCAGTTCGACGACGTTGGCCTGGCAAGCCTGGCGCTGGGCTGAAAGTTGTTCCAGCAGCCCCTCCGACTCACCGAGGGTTTTCGTGCATTCTTCGGCCTCGAACACGGCTTCATCGATGACCCGCTCAAACTCGATGATCCTGCCTGTTCGCTGCTTGAGCGCCGCTTCGAGCATGCTCCGCTGCCGCTGCTGCTCCTGCACGGCTGCTTCGAGTTGTCGGCGTTCGCGGTCCGACGCCGCCAGCCGCTCGCTGGCCTGGCTCGCCTCGACGCGGCGCGTCGTGAGCGACTCCGCGGTCTCCGCGGCATTCTGCTCTGCCGACTCCAGTTGCTCGCGCAGAGACGCCTGCGCCGCGGCCTCGTCTTCGCGCAATCGCTCCAGCGAGTCGAGATGCTCCTGCTTCTGGGCCCGGCTGGCGGTCAGTTCATCTCGGCGCGAGCGGGCCGCACTGAGTTCTTCATCGAGCCGTTGCCCATCGCGCTGGGCCCGCTGGCTTTCGGCCTCGAATCGCTCGGCGTCGTGCGAGGCCTTGTTCCGCGCGCTGCGCGTTTCAAAGAGACTCTGACCAAGCGCCGAGCGCCGCTGGTCGAGAGCCGCCGCCTCGTTGTCGATCGCGGCCAGTTCGACGCGCAGCGCCTCGATCCGCGTGGTGAGAGCCTCCACCTGCTCGGCGAGGCTGTTCATTTCGATTCGATGGACGATGAGCCCGGCGCCCGTGCCCTCGGCTGAATTCGGCCCGGCGATGATCCGGCCGTCCGTCTCCAGCACGGTGCCGCCGGCCGTCACGAATCGGCACTCGCGCATCGGCCCGGCGGCCAGCAGCAGGGCGCTGTCGAGCGTGTCCACGATGATCGTCCGCGCAAAGAGCCGAGTCGCCAGCCCCATCCACTCATCGGGCACGCGCACCACCGAGAGCAACGATCGCGCCCCCTCGATCAATGGCAGCGCGACCGCTTGCGATGTCGCTTCATCTCCGAACACGCGCAGCGGCAGGAAGGTGATCCGACCCGACAGCGCCTCAAGATCCGCCTGCGCTTCGATGACTTCCGTCAGGCTGCCGACCACCATCGCCTGGAGCAGTGTGCCCAGCGCCGCTTCGACCGCGGCCGCGTGCTGGATGTCCGTCTCGATGCCGTCGGCAAGCAGGCCGCGCACGAACTGAAAGCCCGATCCTTCGTGCCGCTGCCGCAGCACGCCGCGCACCGCTTCGCCCAGTTCGGTGCCGCTGTCGAGCATCTCCTTGAGCGTTCGCCGGCGGGCCTCGAGCCCGGCGCGCTCCTGCTCCAGGTTGCCCAGCGTTTCACTCAACGAACGCTGCCGCCCGCTGAGGCTCTGGGCCTGCCGCTCGTGCTCGACCTGTTGCGCCTCGAGTTGTTCGATCTGCGCGTCAGCCGCGTCGGCTCGCCGGGCCGCTTCGGCCGCCTGGTCGGCCAGCGCCGTCAGGCGCGACTCGATCTCGCCGCGACGGCTTTCGATCTGTTCGGCCTGCTGCTGCAGTTCGGCGAGCCGATGATCGATCGCCTCGATCGACGCCGCCTGCGAGACGATCTCGCGCTCGATACCCGAAAGGGTGCGCTGCATCTCACTGAGGCGCCGGTTCAACTCGTTCAGCGCCGCATCGCACTCGGCCCGCCTCGCCAGCGCCGCCTCGACAGCGCGCTCGGCGTCGCTTCGGGCCCTGGCCAGCGCTTCGTGCGACTGTTCGTGATCCACCACGCCGCGGCGCAACTGGTCGATCTTCGCATCCAGTTCGCCCAGCCGGCGCTGCTCGGCGCCGATCTCCGCCTGCGCTTCATCGCGCGCCTTGATGGTCATGGCCCGCCGCTGCTCGGCCTGGTCCCGCCGCGCCTGCAGTTGCAGCCGGTCCTGCTCGAGTTCCGTGCAGCGCGTCTGCAGCCGGTCGCGCTCGATGTTCGCATCCTGCCGCGCTTCTTCGAGTTCGTGCACGCGGTCCATCACGCTGGTCCGGTCGGCTTCGAGGTGGCTCAGCTCCGACGTCAGCCCGTCGATGGTCTCGTGCAATTCGTGATACAGATCGAGCAGATGCGCCGCGCGCAGGGCCCGCAACTCGTCGTCGAGTCCCTTGAACGTCCGCGCCTTGGCCGCCTGGCCCTTGACGATCCGCAGCCGGCGCTCAGCGTTGTCGAGTTGCTCTCTGCAGCGCGTCAGGTTGACTTCGGTGCGCTCGAGCCGCCGCATCGCCTCGATCCGCCGCACCTTGAACTTGGCCACGCCTGCGGCTTCTTCAAAGATGGTCCGGCGTTCGACGGGGTTGCTCGTGAGCATGGCATCGACCTTGCCCTGCTCGATGATCGAGTAGGCGTCGGCCCCGATGCCGGTATCGAGAAACAGGTCGCGCACATCCTTGAGACGCGCCTTGGCGTTGTTGATGAGATACTCGCTCGTGCCGTCGCGATACAGCCGCCGGCCGACATCGACCAGTTCGCTCTCCACCGGCAGTTCGCGCTTGCCGCTGGCTGCGTCGAGCAGGGGGTTCTCGAAGGTCAGCACGACCTCGGCCATGTTCATCGAGGGCCGGCTGGTCGTGCCAGCGAAGATGACATCCATCATCTGCTCGCCGCGCAGGCTCTTGGCCGACCGCTCGCCCAGGACCCACTTGATGGCGTCCACGACGTTGCTCTTGCCGCAGCCGTTGGGCCCGACGATGCAGGTGATGGGATCGTCGAAGCGAAACTCGGTCGCGTCGGCGAAGGACTTGAAACCGTGCAGTTTGAGTCGGGCCAGTCGCATGATTCGGGCAAGACCTCCATGTCCAACCGTCGGGCGCTACAGGACTTACGGAGCAGGACGAACGCGGCAACTCCACCGCCGACCCCACCCCGAGGCTGAGTGTACAGCCCTACAGGATATGGTATCGGCTCCGCCGGGGTCCACAACGCAAAAAGGAGTTCTACCCGCTCCTTCGGCGCGTCGAGAGAGACGGTGGGAGTGGCTTGGCGATGACGGTGCACGGCGGCCACCGCACTCAACTTTCCACTCAGTTTAGATGCGACCCAAATGTTGCCCGCGGGAATCTACCGCCGCTGCACTTCGCTGCCCAACGTGAGCCTGATCCCGTGTTCAACGATAAACTTGGCAAACTGCTCACCGTCGATCAGTCGGATACGGACGCCCTCGTCTTTGAAGTACGATTCCGCCGTGAATTCTGCGTCCGCTGAGAAAGTGCCGGTCGTGATGACCATTCCGAAGTCGGCCTCTTCCGCTTCGATGCCGGAGATGGTTTGCGCGATGACGTCCTTTCCGACAGGGGGAGAAGGCTGCCAGTGCTTCGCCTGAATGGCAATGACGATCTCAAATGCTTCCGCGACGCGGAACGTCGCCACCAAGTCCGCCCCTTTGTCCTGGTTTCGCGGAACGATGCGTACGTCCTCTGCCCCCATCCCTGTCAACACTGTCTGAATGAGCCGTTCAAAGCCAAAGTCAGAGATTCTGCCACTGCGCATCTCTTCAAGAACTTCTCTGATCAAACGTGCTTGGAGATCTTGCTCGAAGGTCGGTTGGTTGCCGCGCTCAGCGACCTTTAGACACTCATTAATCTCTTCAAGCAGGTCCGCGGCCTGTGCGCTCGTTCCTTGAATTTTCATCCGGGCAAGCAGTGCCGACCTTGCCAACTGCCGAGGAATCGGGTGTCCGTTGTTGAGCCACTCAACGCGCCGCCGGTATGCGGTGTCGTCGTTGACATGGGCAGGGTCGTATGTGGCAGGTCCAGTCACTCTGGCCAAATAGAAAGCTGAACCATAGGGAACTACAACGAGGTCGCCGACATGCATGTCGCGGATAAATCGCCACATGTTGCCCGCGCCGCGGCCGGCTCCGCGCAGATCGCGTTCACCGGCGTGGTATGCCAGCCGAATGATCTCTCGAAAGCTCTCCCAGGATAGCGACCCGTCCAAGAGGCCTGTGGCCTTCGCCCAGCCGATTATAAGCTGGTTGCAGCGGAGTGCCTCCTGCATGCGATCAATGCCACTCGGCGCAATCCGAAGTACGAACGCGGTACCTTGCGTTGGATTGGTCATCTCCTGATTCTCCTAGACCGACTCTGTCGAGAGAGGAAGAAATTGGGACAGAGGAAGAAATTGGGACTGGTACGGTTCCCTCCTCACGAGAATCGAAACTTGCAATTCTGGTGGATCAGCGTGGCCGTTGCCTCCGACGGCAGCCCTTGAGATGTCTCCGTAACCGTCTCGTGTCTTTGAGGACACAGCCGCAGAGATGGCACCAGCATATACGAGAGCGAGGTTGCAGTAGTGGTCGTGGCTCAACAGACAAGCCGCTGGGCCGTCCACTCGCACCTTGAGGGTGCCACGGCCCAGAGTGCTCCAATCCGGTTCCGTGGCAATAGAGGCACTCGGGACTGCCGAGGCCACCTTTGCAATGTCGACAAACAGTCGGGCCCTTACGCCTCACTGGAACTCCCACAATACCAGCTCGTGTCCGGCTTCGATTGGTGTCTTGTTCCTCGCCGTTCGCCCACTCGTCGGCATGATTGGCTCTCCAAGGAAGATCGGCCCTCACCCCCGCCGACTCCCAAGGGGAGACGGAGTTTACAGACGCGGCCTTGACCTCAACACCGGTCCACAGGTGAAACCCGATGGCACCAAGACTGGCCACGACTTTGGCGCGGCATCCCCAGTCGACGATCCAGTTACCCGATCGATTGAAGCGGCGATCATTCTGTAAATCCATCTCGTGCTGCGCTGACTCCTACTTGCCTCACGCCAGAGGAAGTAATCGGGACTGGAGGAAGTAATCGGGACTGGTCGGTCTCTTTCCGTCCGGGCTGTTTCAATCACTCCGCATCCAAAACCCGCCCAACCGCCGCGCGGTGCGTGTTCTGTCTGCCGGGACACGATGGACCCGCCATCGGTTCTGCGCCGGCTGCTTTGCGGCCCGCGCCTCGCGTGGTGGGGGCGCATCCGCGGGTGTCGGGTTGCATCTGTTGCTTCGCGCGGTGCGGGGATCGGGTTGGGGAGACCGGGCTTGCGGATCGGGTGACGGGAGATTCGGCCCGGGAGACGGGCGGGCGGGAAGGCGGGACGGGGGGACGGGCTGGTCAGACGCGCGCGCGGGTCGCGCTGCCGGGGCCTGCGTCTGCGCGAACGGGTCATCCGTTCGCGCAAACGGGACAGCGGTCTGGTCGATTCGATGGTTGCTTCGCTTGTCGAACTCAATTCGCCGCATGAAATCGCCGATGGAGCGCTTGGCAGGTCCGAGAGGATTTGTCACGCAGAGGCGCCGAGTCCGCAGAGAGGCCTTGGTGAAGACGATTCCGCTCTGCGATCTCTGGGTTTCTGCGTGGAACCATGCGTTTGCCTGATTGGATTTCACAGGGGGATGAGCCATGGCGCCGCCGATTCAGACCGGGCCGTACATTCCGAGGGCGGACGTGGCGTTTCGTGATTGGGGCTCGAACTTCGCGGCGTTGATCGCGGCCGATCCGGCGCGGTACGGTCTGGATGCGGAGGATGCGGCATTCATCTCCTCCCGCGCGGCGATGTTTGCGCAGGCGTATGTTCTGGCGCAGTCGAACGAAACGCGGACGAGTGCGATTGTGGCGGCGAAAGATGAAGCACGCGCCTGGGCGGAGCGGGTGTATCGAGACTATGCAGGTCTGATCAAATCCAATTGGTCGCTGAGCAACGCGGAGAAGATGGCGCTGGGGCTGCATGTGGATGACCTGACGCGGTCGCCGATCGGACCGCCGAGGTCGTGCCCGCTGATGATGCTGGTTTCGGCGGCGGCGGGTCGGCACCTTATCCGGTACGCCGATGAGAACACGCCGACGGCGCTGCGCAAGCCGTACGGCGTGGCGCAGCTGCAGTTGTTCGTGGCCATCACCGAGTATGGCCGGGCGACGCCCAATGATCCATCCGAGGCGCGGCTCGAAGGGGCGTACACGCGGCAGCCGATTCGTGTGCAGTTCCACACGGCCGATGCGGGCAAGACGGCGACGTACTTTGGGCGGTGGGTGACGGCGAGGGGTCTGGCGGGGCCGTTTTCGCTGCCGCGCTCAATGACGATCGTGGGCGCGGGGGGCGGGGAGTCGGCGTCGCGGGCGTCGGGTGAAAATCAGCGTCGGGTGGGAATGCGCATGGCGGCGTGAATGGCCTGGTTCCGGCGAGCCATTGCAATTCTTGTTCGCGTCGAAAACTCCGCGATCTCTGCGCCTCTGCGTGAGCCCGACCTTGGTTTCGTTGATTCCGAGGCTCACACGACTGCCGGCGCGCGCGGCCGCTGGCGGGTGACGATCGTACAGGAAAGCACCCTGATTGTGCCAGTGGGCAGTGCCGTTCCGTTGGCGCGGCGCATCGACACCGTACGATCAACCGAATGCGAGCCGTGTCGACATGGCCGGGTCGATCGCCCGGGCGTCGCGCAATGAACTTGCATCCCAAGCCGCCGCGATGGCGGTCCGTTTGCCGCCGGTCGCTCGGCGGCCACCTCAGGGGAGTTTCAGATGCTGACTCGAATGCGCACATCGCATCGCCGGTTTGTCGGAGTCCTGGCGAATCCCATTCTGTTCGCTTCACTGATGGCGGCCGCATCGCACGCCGCTCCGCCCTGCGGTTCGTGGGAACTTGTTCCCACGCCCGATGTCGGCAACAGCGTCACTCGTCTCACGGGAGTGTCCGCGCTCTCGCCCGACGACGCGTGGGCGGTTGGAATCTGGCGCAATGATCCGGTCGGCTACGGGCCTCTGGCCGTGCGCTGGAACGGTGCGGCCTGGAGCCTGGTCGATTTGCCCGATACTTCTCATCTTGGAACCTCCCCGCAGACCACCGGCGTCGATGCGGCTCCCAACGGTGATGTCTGGGTCGTCGGGTACCTCACCACGCCCTATCCCACGAATAACCTCCCGCTCGTCCTGCGCTGGCGCGGCAACTCATGGAACTATGTCGATACGGTCACATTGCGCCCCCAGACGGTGTATCCCTTCGGGCCGCGCGGCGGATTCCTCTACGAAGTGGATGCGGTGACCGCCGATGACATCTGGGCCGTGGGCCTGGCCGCCGGGTATGGCGATGCGAGCGCAACTTCCGTTCCCCTCGCAGCGCACTGGGACGGCTCGGACTGGACCGATATCGAAGTTCCTCTCGTCGCTAACCGGCATCACGAACTGACTGACGTCGTCGCGATCGCATCTGACGATGTCTGGGCCGTCGGCGACTACCGCAACGTCGCGGGGCCATTCCTCGGCGTGACCTACCACTGGGACGGGCAAAGCTGGTCGCACGTTGACAGCCCGGTCGAACACATGGGCAGCAGCGGCCTGGATGACATTGCCGCTTCCGGCCCCAATGACGTCTGGGCCCTGGGCGGCGGAGACGGCGCGGTGGTGCTGAAGCACTGGAACGGCTCTCAGTGGAGCCTCAGGCAGCCGCCGCCCAACTCCGGCGGCTCGATCGCCGCTGTCGGTCCCGATGACGTCTGGGTGTCGGGCTGGTACGGCTACTGGCACTGGGATGGAAGCACCTGGACGGAAGTGCCCGCCGAGGTGCCGGGCGCGAGTTATGTCATTCGCAGCGGCGGCATCGACATCGTCGGCGAGTGCGATCTCTGGTGTGTCGGGTTCTGGACGCTGCCCGATGGGACGACGAGTTTTACCCTCGCGGAAAGATTGGGCGGCGCGGGCGCCTTTCGCCTCTCGTCGTCGCGGTGGGTGGCGGGAGCCATCGCCGATCTGGAAGTGTCCGGCGCATCGCCCGGCGGAAGGGTTGCGTTCATCTACAGTCTGCGCGGCAGCGGTTCGACGTACATCCCGCAGTTGGACGTGACGATTGATCTCTCCCGTCCACTCCTGGCCGGGGTCAGGACCGCAGATCAGTCCGGTTACGCGCTGCTTCAAACGCGCATTCCTTCAGGCGCCAGTGGCAGGCGGGCCTGGCTGCAAGCCGCCGAATACCAGCGCGCCAGCAATGTGATCGAGCAGGTCATCGAGTGAGCCGGGTAACGGGGCGAGCGGCTGCCGCGCGACCGTGCAAGGCATGATTGAGTACTCTGATGGCCAGCGGGGCACGCTGCCCTCACGCCACTGCTGGAGCGCGCGGGCGGAGGTGGGCGTACCAGTGGCTCAACTGGCCCAGGGCCAGCGCGCCGAGCATCAGCCCCGTGTCGCGCAGGGCGATGTCGTAGTACGCCTGCATGCTCACGAGATTGATGATGATGCCCAGCAGCCACGCCGCCACGATGTAGGCGAAGAAGCGCGGCGCGAACGCCACGCCGATGCCTGCGATGATCTCGACCACGCCGACGGCGAGCATGATGTTGTGCGTAGCGCCGCCGAAGAGGTCGGCGATCCACGGCGCGAGGTATTGCTCCCAGTCGGTGAGCACGTGCATGAACTTGTCCGCGCCGGCGACGATCGGCAGAATCGCAAAGCCAACGCGCAGAATCCAGTAGGCGTGCGCCGCCGGGTCGCGAATCGTGCTGGCGGAATCGATGTGAACGGAACGAGCGGGAATGGCGTGTGACATGGGGGGCTCCGGGAAGGCATCAAGGCATCAAGGCATCGAGACATCATGGGATCGAGGCATCAAGGCGTCGAGGCACCGAGGTATTCACTTTGCTGTTCGACTCGCTCCACTTGCCGCTCCCGGCGCTTCGCCGCGCGTGCCTTAGTGCCTCCTGTTTACTCGCTTCAACTCCAAAACCGCCTGAACATCTGCACCGCGATGAGGATGATGACCATCGCACCGATCACCTCGGCGGCGATGATGATGCCGTTCGCCAACCCCATCTGCGCGCCGATCCACGCGGTCAACGACACGAGGGCCGGCAGGGCGAAGAGCAGCAGGACCCATCCCGCCAGAACGCGGCGCTGGATCGTCGGTCCGGATTTCTCGATGAGTTCGTTGGCCTGCATCTCGACCGGCTCGTCGATCTGCGTCGCGGGCTCGTTGTGCAGGCCGACGACGTGCGCATCGAGAATCCCCTGGCGATGAGCCTCCTCGATCGCGTCATCCTCGCTGCGCGCCTTGATGGGTACGCTGGTGGTGACGCCGGCTTCTTCCTCGACGCCGTGAATCTCGTACACAGGCATGACTGCCTCCTTTGCATGGACTCAAGACGCTAGCGTGAATTCCTTGCAGTGCCGCCGCGGTATGTGCTTACGCCGGCATCAGACGCGTGCGAGGCGTGAAGCGTCGGTCAGGCCGGCCGTCCGTGCCTTTCCGCCCATCTGGTGGCGCGATCCTGCGACGTGGGCAGAAGGGGGTGGACTCCGGATGGTCCGCCGGCTTTGTAGGCAAAGGGCCGTTCGCATATCATTCATGCCGCGAACCGACGAGTGAGGCGCCCCATGCTCTGGCAACCCGCCCTGCCGCTCAAATACCTCGACCTCTCCGACGATCAACTCGCCGAGGCGATCTGCGCGCGGCGGGCGGAGCTGGGTGAACAACTCATCATCCTCGGGCACCACTACCAGCAGGATGATGTCATCCAGCATGCCGATTTCACCGGCGACTCGTTCAAACTCTCGCAACTCGCCGCTGAGAAGGTGCGCCAGGCGGGGGCGAAATACGTCGTCTTTTGCGGCGTGCACTTCATGGCCGAAAGCGCGGACATCCTCACGCCCGACGATGTCGTGGTCATCCTGCCAGACCTCTCGGCGGGCTGCTCGATGGCCGACATGGCGGATTACGACCAGACCGTGCAGGCGTGGACGGAGATTCACGAAGCGCTCGATGAGACGCGCGGCCCGGCGACGCGGGTTATCCCCATCACCTACATGAACAGCAGCGCCGCCATCAAGGCCTTCGTGGGTGAGCATGGCGGCGCGGTGTGCACGAGCAGCAACGCGGCCCGCGTGTTCGAGTGGGCCCTGGCCGGCGGAGACAAGCCGCTGAAAAAGGGCGAAGTCGTCAAGATTCTCTTTCTGCCCGATCAGCATCTCGGTCGCAACACGGCCAAGGCGGCCGGGTTTGTCACCGAAGTCGACGCCGCCGCGACCGGCAAGAAGCCGCAGACAGCGCTGTGGGACCCGAAGCAGGAATCCGGCGGCCTGAGCGCGCAGGAGATTCGCGACGCGGTTGTGCTGCTCTGGAAGGGGCACTGCAGCGTGCACAAGCTGTACCGCCCCGAGCACGTCGCGGAGATGCGCAGCAAGCACAACGGCGTGACCGTGCTCGTGCATCCCGAGGTATGCCAGGAGGTGGTCGATCTGGCTGATCTTTCGGGATCGACCGAGTACATCATCAAGATCATCGACGCGGCTGAGCCGGGCAGCAGGTGGGCGGTGGCGACCGAGACGCACCTGGTCAATCGCGTCGCCGAGGCGGCCAGGAAGCGCGGCGTGCACGTGGAGATGCTCAGCGGCTGCCAGTGCCTTTGCACGACGATGTACCGCATCGACCAGCAGCACCTGCTCTGGGTGCTCGACAATCTCGCCGAGGGCAAGGTGGTGAATCAGATCAAGGTGCACCCCGAGGCACGCAAGTGGGCGCTGGTGGCGCTGAATCGCATGCTCAATCTGCTCGGCAAAGGATCGGTGAAGGCCGAGCCGAAGGCGAAGAAGCCGGCGAAGCGCGCCGGCGTCGAAGTGGGGACGCTGACGGATTGATGGAGTGGCGGCGCCTGCTTTGCCGCAAATGCGACAAGGCGACGAAGATGTGCGCAGCGGCGCGGCACGCAACTTGATCGCTTCATGTTCCACTCACGTGGCCCGCGCTCCCAAGGCGTCGCTTGACCACGGCACCCACGGAATGCAAGCCCGTGCCCGAACTGCCTGACATTCTCGTCTACCTCGACGCGCTGCGCCATCACGCCGTGGGCAAGCGGCTCGAGGATGTCATCGTGCGCGGCCCGTCGCTGCTGCGGTCGGTCGAGCCGCCTCTCGATGCGTTCGATGGGCGGGTGCTCACCGGCGTGTCGCGCCTGGGCAAGCGGATGGTGCTCCACTTTGACGAGATGGCGCTGGTCATCCACCTCATGATCGCCGGCCGGCTGATTTGGAGGAATGAGCGCGTGCGGCCCAAGAGGCGCAATGAACTGGCCGCGTTCCGTTTCGAGCACGGCACGCTCATCCTCACCGAAGCGGGTACGAAACACCGCGCCACGCTCACCGCTGTCGGCAGCGCCGATGAACTGAAGCGCATCGATCGCGGCGGCCTCGATCTGCTCACCTGTTCGCGTGACGATCTCGCCGAGCGCCTGCGCAGCGAGAACCGCACCCTCAAACGCGCGCTGACCGACCCGCGTCTCATCGACGGCGTGGGCAACGCCTACTCGGATGAGATCCTCCACGAAGCGCAGCTCTCGCCGTTCGTGCGCACCGGCGAGATGACGGATGAGCAGATCGCGGGTCTGCATGACGCTGCACGGGTTACGCTGGAGAAGTGGTCGATGCGGCTGAGCGACCAGTTCGACGCCGGCCGCGTGTTCCCCGGCCGGGGGCAGATCACGGCGTTTCGCAAGGGCTTTGCCGTTCACGGCCGATTCAACCAGCCGTGCCCGCGCTGCGGCTCACCCGTGCAGCGCATCGTCTACGCCGAGAACGAGATGAACTACTGCGCCCGGTGCCAGACGGGCGGCAGGATCCTCGCCGACCGCTCCCTCTCGCGCCTGCTCCGCGACGACTGGCCCAGGACGATTGAGGAACTCGAAGGGCCGGATGCATGACTATTGTGAGAACAGGGAATACGGGCCAGGCAACTGCGTCACCCCACCCAGTGGCAGCACGGAGATCCGCCGGAGGGAGGGCAGAAGATGGAAAGCCCTGTTGATCATTCAGCCACGCCGGCGGAAATCCCACTGCGTGGATGGAGCGTGATGTTGGCGGCGCTTCTTCTGATGACGGGTTGCTCATGGGAACCGGTTCAGATTGCACCCCAATGGATTCAATGGTCGCCTGCGGGCGATGCAGTCGCGATCGAGTCGCGAGAAACGCTCCTGCTTGCCGACCGGCAGGGAGACGTGATTTGCGGTGTGCAAGTTCGTAGGCTTGCCGAACGCACTCACGACGGTGCGGGCCGACCAACCGGCTACTACTACTACCGGTGGTTGTGGTCCGACGCTGAATCACTGGCGGTGTGCCGCTGGACGAGCTATTACAATCCGGTTGCGGCGTGGCTTGATATCCTCCGCTTCGATCTGACGACCGGCACGTTGCGCGATCCCATGCAATATGATGTCACCGATTCGTTCGAGCCAGACGATCGAATTCTCTCGATGTGGCAACCTGGTTCGAATGGTCAAGTGAGGGTACTCTCGGCTCGGCAAGGGGCCGGCTCCAACTACGCATACAGCATTGTGGACTTGCCGTCCGGAGAACAAGTTCAGACATTCAGATTTCGCTGCGAGGGGGGTCTGCTGAGATTCGATCCGGCCACCGGTCGACTGTGGTGGCTCGCACCGGCGGAAGGGGACGATTGGACGAAGTCGATTGTGATGTCCGCCAACATCTCGCTCGAACGCGGTGTGATCGAGGGCCCCTTCGCGTGTGGCGCACTTCCAGGTGGACGACCTGAAACGTTTCTGCTCCCGCAGGACGACGGATCACTTTTGGTGCGACTGCTGTATCCGGAGGGTCGAACCGAATCCGGGGTACGGTGGAGACTTCTGGATATGGCGTGCGATTCGTCGGCTTCCGCACTTCGTGTGGTTGCAGAGCGATCCTTCGAAGGGCCGACGTACACCAACGACTTTGCGGTGAATCCTGCTGCGACACAGATCGCGTATTTCCGCGACAAAGGCGAGCTGGTCGTGCGTTCACTGGTGGATGGCGCCGAACGCACGGCGACGTTCAGCAAGCCCTCGTGGATTCGAGAATACGACCGGTATCTGCCGATCGACGGTCGCGCGATGCAACCAGTCTGGCTCGACGACACGACTCTCTGCAGCCTCTGGCCCAGTGAAGCCGTGCGAGACAGGCTCGAAATCGTGTTGTGGAACGTTGCGGCGGATGGACTCGTTCCATCCATCATCAGCGCGCACTGGCCGGAAGAAGTGCGACCGACGCTGCTTGAGGTCCGCTACCGATTCAATGCAACCCTCTGAAACGGTCCAATGGCAGCAGATTCGCCGAGAGTTGCCGCAGGGGGCGTTGTACACTGATTGACGATGCCTGCGTTCGCCATCACATTGCAGACCTTCAGGATCGGCTCGGAAGTCCACTTGGCTGCAGTCTCGATTTGCGTGATTGCAGCGGTTGCTGCCAGCTGTATCGGCCGAAGGTGGTACAGGAATCGTCCAGAGGCCGAGCGGGCCCTGCGCACCGCCTGGGCCGTCTTTACCCTGCTCACCCAGGTAGTCGCGGCCATGTGGTACGCCTGGCCTTCGCGTTTCGAGTGGCGCCTCAGTCTGCCGCTGCACATCTGCGACATCGTCGCCGTGCTCGCGGCCGTGTCTTTGCTGCGCGACCAACGCTGGGTGTGGTCGGTCGTCTACTTCTGGGGAATCGGCCTGTGCATCCTCGGCTTCATCTGGCCGTCGCTCACGCACGGCCCGGAGAGCATCGAGTTCTACCTCTTCTGGCTCACGCACCTGCAGATCGTCGGCTCGGCGGTGTACCTTGTCGCGGTGCGCGGCTACGTGCCCCGTGCCGGCGACTGGGCGGTCGCGCAGGTGCTGCTGGCGCTGTACTGCATCATCATCGTGCCCATCGACTGGATGTTCGATCTGAACTACGGATACATCGGCCCGGCCGATTCGCCTACCAGCATCATGGGCCCGTGGCCAGCGCGCGTGCTGATCATGTTCGCCGTGCAGATGCTGGTGCTGGCTCTGCTCCTGGCCCCGCCGGCGCTGCTGGGAAGCGCTACTGAGGCCCAGCGAGTTCGCGAATGACGCTCGGATGCCGCTCAAGTTCGCTGGTCGACAGCCTCGCCAGATCGAGCGGTTGATCTGTGATGCGCACGGGCAGAGGCTTGGATGACATCGCGCTGCGCAGCGCCCCCAGGAACTCGGGCGGCGCGAAGATCACGAGCGTGCCGTCCGTCGGGCGCATGCGAAGTTCGTTCTGCAGCCACGCGAGGAGATCGGCGGCGAACTGGTCGCGCATGATGTCGTGGTCGCGGTCCGGGTTTGCGAAGGTGACGCGGCGGACTTTTGTCGCCGTCGGCCTGCCTCCGCGATCGTGCGAGATAAGCGCGTTGGCGTGCGATGCAATCTCTTCGAGGCGAATTGCGTTGGAGCCTCGGCGGTGTCTGCAGGCGAAAAGCCGGCCGACCTGTTGGTCAGCGATGAGTACGCATGAAATCGGCGTGGTGGCCGTTGATGCGGCAGCCATGAGTCCTCCCCTTTTGCTCGCTCGATCGAGTTGAAGTGAGACATGTCGCTACATGTATGGTACGGAAGGGGCCCGGCGGCCCCGTTAGGCAAATCACCTTGATCGCGGCCGGCAAAAAGGGTCGGACCGCCACGCTCGTGACGGTCCGACAGGGGAGGCGTGATGGGGACGAACTCAGTCGTTGCAGCCGGCGCCGCTGAAGGCGGCCTTGGCGGCCTCGTCCATCTCCTGCGGCGTCATGTCCTTGAGGTGCGTGCAGAAGGCCCACGAGTGGCCAAACGGGTCGCTGATCGTGCCGTAGCGATCGCCCCAGAACATGTCAGCGGCCGGCATGGTCACCGTCGCGCCGGCCTTGGCGGCGCGGTCGATGGCGCCGTCGCAGTCGCGCACGTACTGCGTGAGCGTGACGGGCGTGTTGCCCAGCGCCTTGGGGCTGCGCGCCTTGCCGCCGCAGTATTCCGGGAAATCGTCGCAGAGGAAGACAGTCGTCGAACCGATCTTCACCTCGGCGTGCATGAGCCGGCCGTCGGGCGCAGGCATGCGGCAGATCTCTTCAGCGCCGAACGCCTTCTTGTAAAACTCGATTGCCTTGCCGCAGTCATTGACGACGAGGTGGGCGATGATGCCTTCGAGCCCTTCGGGGATGGGGTTGACCTTGGTCATTCTCATGCTCCTTGCTCTGTTGTTGGGGATGCCGATCGAAGACGGCGTGATCCATCCCACCGCGGTCGGATGCAGCGCCGTCAGCATCGGCGATGATACCAGCAGGGCAATCACACGGTGCGGGAGAAGTTCGATTTTCGGCGAAGATTACAGGTGTGTGAACTTCACCACTCCGGCCCGCCGCTGTAGCGGCCGAACACATCGGCCATCGCCTGCACCATTTCACCCAGGGTGCAGTTCGACTCCGCCCCGTCGACGAGACTCGGCATCACGTTTTCATCGTTGCGCGCCGCCTCGCGGATGCGGTCCAGCGCACCTTTCACCTTCGCCGCGTCGCGCCGCTTCTTGAACTCGGCGAGCCGCGCGATTTGGTCCGTCTCCACCTTGTGGCTGATCTGAAGAATCTCCACGTCGCGCTGCTCGTTCTCATCGACGTACGCGTTGACGCCGACGATGAGCCGCTCGCCGCGCTCCATCTCCTGGCCGAAGCGGTAGGAGGCCTCCGCGATCGAGCGGCGGAAGTAGCCGCGCGTGATGCCGCCGATCACTCCGCCCATGTCGTCGATCTCGTGGATGATCTCCAGCGCATCACTTTCCATCTGGTCGGTGAGCGCTTCGACGTAGTACGATCCGCCCAGCGGATCGGCCGTGCGCGTCACGCCCGTCTCGTGCGCCAGGATCTGCTGCGTGCGCAGCGCGATGGTGACGGCCTGCTCGGTGGGCAGGCCGAGCGTCTCATCCATCGAGTCGGTGTGCAGGCTCTGGCAGCCGCCCAGCACGCCGGCCATCGCCTGGTAGGCCACGCGGATGATGTTGTTGTAGGGCTGCTGCTCGGTCAACGAGCAGCCGGCCGTCTGCACGTGTGTGCGCAGGAGCCACGAGCGCGGGTTCTTCGCCTTGTAGCGATCGCGCATCATCTTCGCCCAGATGCGGCGGGCGGCGCGAAGTTTGCAGATCTCTTCGAAGAACTCGTTGTGGCTGTTGAAGAAGAACGAGAGTCGCGGCGCAAACTCATCGACGTCCATGCCGCGCTTCATCGCCCACTCGACGTACTCCATCCCGTCGCGCAGCGTAAAGGCCAGCTCCTGCGTCGCCGTCGATCCCGCCTCGCGGATGTGGTAGCCCGAGATCGACACGCTGTTCCAGCGCGGCACGTGCTCCGACTGGAACTCGATCGTGTCGATAACGAGCTTGGTCGAGGCTTCGGGCGGGTAGATGAACTCGTTCTGCGCGTGGAACTCTTTGAGAATGTCGTTCTGCAGCGTCCCGCCGAGCCTGGTCCAGTCGAAGCCGCGCTGCCGGGCCATGGCGAGGTACATCGCCCAGATGATCGCTGCCGGGCCGTTGATGGTCTGGCTGACGGTCACGTGGTCGATGGGGATGTCTGCGTAGAGCCGATGCATGTCTTCGATCGTGTCGATCGCCACGCCGCAGCGGCCGACTTCGCCCGCCGAGAGCGGGTCATCGCTGTCGCGCCCCATCAGCGTCGGCAGATCGAACGCCGTCGAGAGCCCCGTGTTGGCCTTGGTGCCGTGCGCCGCGGCAAGCAGGTACTTGAAGCGCCGGTTGGTGTCGTCGGCGTTGCCAAAGCCGGCGAACTGGCGCATCGTCCACAGACGGTCGCGATACATGCCCGGGTGGATGCCGCGCGTATAGGGGAATTGCCCCGGTTCGCCGACATCGCCGGCGTAGTCGCGGCCTTCGGCGCTGGCCGGCCCGTACACGCGATCAACCACGTAGCCCGAGAGGCTGACGGCGTGCGGATCGACCGAAGGCTTGACGGCGTCTGCGACTGAAGTGGTTTGCCTGGGAATGGTGCTCATGATCGACAAGCCTTCCCCCTCCGGGGGCACTCTGGGTGAATCGACTCGGTAAGGTGCTGTATTCTAGACGCTTGAACGGACAAACCTCGCCTCCGGATCGATGCCCGGGGCAAACCGCACCGGCCACACTAGAATGAACCAACCGATATGAAACTCATCGTCTTCCATCAGCTGCTCATCGCCTCGGCCATCATCTTCATGGTCGGCTACGGGGCGTGGGAACTGTACGACTACTGGTTCGGAGGCGGTGCGGCCGGGGGCAGCGCCGAAGCCGAGATCACCGGCGCCGTCGCCGCACAGACCGGCCCGGCCGCCATGTACACGGGCCTGGCGATGCTCCTGGGCGCGGGCATTCTCTCGGTCTATCTGTACCGGTTGTATCGCCGCTACGCCGGCCAGATGTCCGGCTTCTGAATCGCGCCGCGCGGGACGTTGGGCCGCCCAGCTCTCTTGCACCGGACAGCCGTCGGCGACCTATGATGCCGCCGCATCAGCCTTTGGGAAGCGCGACCGACCATGCCCTACACGATCAAGCCGATCGACCCCATCGAACTCGATGACGAGCGGGTGGACTACCTCAAGGAGCACGTGGACACCGGCGACCGGTGGGTGCTCAACTTCGGCCCGCAACACCCCGCCACGCACACCACCCTCCGTCTCGTCATGGAACTGGATGGCGAGCGCGTCGCCCGCGTCACGCCGCACATCGGCTACCTCCACTCGGGCTTCGAAAAACTCGCCGAGCACCACGACTACAACCAGTACGTCTGCACGGTCAGCCGGATGAATTACGTCTCGCCGATTTCCAACGACATCGCCTGGCACGGCGCCGTCGAGACGCTCTTTGGCATCGACATCACACCCCGCTGCAAGGTGTTGCGGACGATCATGGCCGAGCTCGGTCGCATCCAGGACCACCTCCTGTGCGTCGGGGCCTCGGCTCTCGACCTCGGCGCGTTCACCGGGTTTCTCTACGGCTTCAACCAGCGCGAGCGCATCTACGACATCTGCGATTTCATCTGCGGCCAGCGATTCCACCCGGACTGGACGCGCGTCGGCGGGCTCATGCAGGACCTGCCCGATGAGAAGACGTTCAAGACGCTCGTCAAGCGCTTCATTGACGAAGAGTTGCCCCCGGCGCTCGACGACGTCGAGACGCTGCTCAACCGCAATCGCATCTTCCTCGACCGCACCCAGGGCATCGGCGCCATCTCGGCCGAGGATGCCATTGCGTGGAGCCTGACCGGCCCCGTCGCGCGGGCTTCGGGCGTGCGGCGCGACGTCCGCAAGGATGAGCCGTACCTCTGCTACGCCGACAACTGGGATGGGCAGGGCGCCCCGGCGGTGAAGTTCAAGGTCGCGGTGATGACCGAGGGCGACGTCTTCAGCCGCTACTACGTCCGCCTGTTCGAGATGCGCCAGTCCGTCGAGATCATCCGCCAGCTCATCGATGACATCCCCGGCGGCTCCGTCAACACCTTCGCCGACGCCAAGTTCACCAAGCCGTCCAAGAGCCAGGTCTACGGCTCGATCGAAGGGCTCATCCAGCACTTCGAGATCATCATGACCAATCGCGGCTGGAAGGCGCCCATCGCCGAGGTGTACGACTGCCAGGAGACGGCCAACGGCGAACTGGGCTACTACATCGTTTCCGACGGCGGGCCGCGCTCATGGCGGGCGCGGACGAGGCCGCCGTCCTTCATCAATTACCAGTCGTTCGCGAAAATGCTCGAGGGGCACCTCCTGTCCGACTCGGTGGCCATTCTGGGCAGTCTGAACATCATCGCGGCGGAACTCGATCGCTGAGGCGGGCCATTCATGGCGTGGATCACCAAGAATTCGGCGACGATGACCATCGAGCGGCGTGAGCAGCCGTATCTCACCGAAGAGATCAAGGCGGACCTGACCCGCCGCGTCCTGCCGCGCTACGAAACGAAGATGGCCGCGCTGCTGCCCGTGCTTCACGAGGTGCAGCACCACGCCGGCTACCTGCCGCACCAGGCGCTGCTCGAAGTGGCCGACTTCCTCGAACTCACCCCGGCGCAGGTGCTCGACACCGCTTCGTTCTACGAAGAGTTCTTCTTCACGCCCGTGGGTAAGTACATCATCGGCGTGTGCCAGTCGATTGCGTGCGAGGCCTGCGGCCACCAGGAGATCGTCGATTACCTGCGCGGCAAGCTCGGCATCGAGCCGCACGAGACCACCAGCGACGGCCTGTTCACCCTGCGCTGCATGGAGTGCCTGGGCGCGTGCGACACGGCGCCTTGCGCTCTGGTCAACGAAGAGCGGCACGATCTGATTACCATCGAGCAGATGGGCTCGATGATCGACGAGATTCGCGCCCGCGAGAGCGGGCGGGCCTGACATGCCCGGCGAGCCACGCAAGCCGCTCATGCGCTGTATCGGCGAATTCTTCGGCCACATCATCAGGGGCGTTCGTCAGGACGTGAGCAGGGACCGGCGCATCGTCGAGTCGGAGCATCGCGAGGAAAAGCGCGGCTCGACTGTCATTCGCGAAACGCGCATCCGCGAGATCGAGGTGCGCGATGAGTAGCCATGCCCGCCTGAGCACAAAGCAGGTACTCTCGCGCATCGCCGTGGCGGCCGCCCTCTGGTTCGGCGGCGGCTTCGCCGTGTCGCGCCTGCTGAGAATGTCGCTCGTCGATTCCGTCGCGTTTCTGCTCTGCCTGGGCGTGGTCTTCCTGCTCGGGTCGGTTTTCTTCGCCGCGGTGTATGGACCCAGGGACGAATCGGAATAAGCAATCAGAATGTGGCCCGCGCTGATCATCTTCGGATTCATCGTCCTGCTGCCGCTGCTCTACGTCATCGTCATCTACAACCGCCTCGTGACCTTGCGGCAGACAGTGATCGAGTCGTGGTCGGATGTCGATGTCGAACTCAAGCGCCGCTACGACCTCATCCCCAACCTCGTCAACACCGTCAAGGGCTACGCGGCCCACGAGCGGGAGACGCTCGAAAAGGTCATCGCCCTGCGCAACGCAGCCGCGGCCAACCACGGCAGCGCGGCGTCGCAGGCGGCGGATGAGACGAAACTCATGCTCGGCCTCAAGCAGTTGTTCGCCGTCGTCGAGCACTACCCCCAGCTCAAGGCCGATGCGCACTTCCTCGAACTCCAGCGCGAACTGGCCCTGACGGAAGACCGCATCGCCGCGGCCCGCCGCTTCTTCAACGCCAACACCCGCGAGATGAGGCAGTTGTGCCAGACCGTGCCCTCGAGCATGGTCGCCGGGATGTTCAACTTCCAGGGCGGCGACTTCTTCGAATTGAGCAGCGAAGCCGAGCGAGTGACGCCGCGCGTGGAGATGGGGTGAGCATTTGCCCCCACCGGCTAGGTGGGGGAGCGTCAGGGGCGCCTCTTTCGCACCCGCGCTTTCTACCGCCGCGTCAATCACGCACGCGCCCTGTTGAACTCCACCAGCGAGATGGACACAAAGAGCGCGCCAAGACAGGCAATCGCCACAAACACCAGGTATCTGGTTCGGCCGGTCCAAACCCACAGCCCCAGTGGCGCCACGATCGAGAAAACGACGATCATTGCCGCGATGATGTGCGGCCACTCCATGGCGCCCCGGCAGAGAATGAACGGACCGGCGAACATCAAGAGTGTGCTTCTTCGCTCGCCAAACATGGTCAGACTCCAGAGTCCCAGCGTTGCGAGCGCGACCGCTGCGCGAACACAGACATCCCACCCCACGTGAACGACGAATCGTTTGTCGGAGCGGTCAAACGAATTCGGTTCTTGCGGATCGAACCCCGTGCCGCACTCCGGGCACCGGCCGCGCGGCAGGCCCCGGAGGTTGTACTTGCAGTTGCTGCAGTAGATCCCGCGTACCCGCATGGCAGACCTGCGAAATGGCTCGAACCTCTCAAGCATATCAGTATGAAATGCGCTTGCGGATCGACGGCGGCGACGCATGCAGTTGAACCAGCGTGGCCGCGATGTGCTCGCCGGCGCGGCCGTCGCCGTAGGGGTGGCTCGTGCCGGGTTTGAGACAGCGAGCCCGGTCGATCGCCTGCCCAACTGCACTCGGGCTCGGGGCAGGGACGTCGAACACGTTCCCGCCGCGTTCTCTGCCGGCTTGTCTCGGCCCGACGTTGACGACCGGCACTCCCAGCGCCGCGGCTTCGATCAGCCCCGCCGATGAGTTGCCGATGAGCACTGCCGCCCGCCGGAGCAGGCCGATGAAGTGCTGACGGGGCAGGTGCGGCAGCATTCGCCGCTGCCCGATCGCGCGCAGAACTGCGGCCCGGCCCGGGTCGTGATTTGGCGCGCCGATGACGAAGTTGCCTCCGAAAGCGGCATCCGTCGCCGCAGCAACCGCCGACATCGTCTCGAACTCGATGGCATCATCGAGCCCTGTCGGATGATGCAGCACGACGGCGAACGGACGCGCCGGGTCGAGCCCAAGTTCGCACAATTGCCCGTCCGCGAGAGGTTCGAAAGCACTCAGATCATCGATCGCCGGCGAGCCGACGATGTGGATCGCGTCTTCGCGTTCGCCCATGCGCGCGATGCGCTCGGCACTCTGCGCCGTCGCGGGAAAGTGGATATGCGCGAGCTTGGTGATGGCATGACGCATCGCTTCATCCGCTACGCCTTCGGCCCGGTCGCCGCCGTGCACGTGGGCGACGAGAATGCCCGCGACGCTCGCCGCCGACGCCGCGGCAAACGCCTCGATGCGATCGCCGAGCACGAGCACGACATCCGGCTTGAGATTCGCAAGGGCCTCGGCCATGCCGGTGACGCCGCGACCCAGCGCACTGGCGTCGGCAATGCGCCCGGTTTCGCCCGCTCGCTGCATGGCCACCTCGGCGTCGATCTCGAATTCAGTCGCGACTTCATCGCGCGTGTTCACTTCCGCCAGAAGATGCGTCCCCGTCACGATCACCTGCAGATCAAGCACCGGCGACACCGCGATGGCGCGCATGACCGGGCGCAGCAAACCGAAGTCGGCGCGGCAGCCGGTGACGACGGCGATCTTCCAGGGCAACCGCGATGCGGCCATCACGCTCCCCCCTCGAGATCGGCGGCAGTGAGTGGCGTATCCGCAGCGACATCGCGCGCCAGCCGGCGCCCCGGGAGAGCCGTGAGCATTGCGGGCGGCAATCCGGCGCCGGGACGCTTGATCGTGAGGTCATCGCGCGTGAGCATCGCGCCGGCTTTCAGGTCGCGCGTCGCGGTAATCGACTGCCGGCTGACGGTGCGGACATCCTCTTCAATCGTCTGCACGATGACGTCGCGCGGCCCAAGCATCGCCCGGGCCTGGCGGGCGAGCTGCACGTACTGGGCGAACTGGCCCGGATCGAGAGACGCCGCGTGGTCCGGCCCGCGCGCGGTGCGGCTCCACGTCAGGTGCTTTTCGAGCACGCTCGCGCCGCACGCGACCGCGAGACCGCCGGTGTCGATCGATGGAGTGTGATCCGAGTAGCCGATCGCGAGGTTGCGATCCGGGCACACGGTTCGCGCGAGGTCAGCCAGGGCGCCGATCCCGGCCAGTTGTGCGCACTCATCCGGCGTGGGATAGGCGCTCACGCAGTGCAGCGCGATGTCGCCGAGGCGGGACAGGGCGGCGGCGATCTCCTCGGCGTTGGCGGCCCCGGTGCTGACGATCAGCGGCTTGCCCGCCGCAGCCAATGCCTCGAGCAGGGGAATGTTGATGATGTCAGGCGAGGCCGTCTTGATCGCATCCCAGTCCAGCTCGCCCGCCAGCGGCGCATCTTCGAGGCTGAAGATCGTCACGACGGCGTGCAGATCGAGCGAGTGTGCGTAGCGGACGATCTCGCTCATGGCCTCGCGATTGAGTTGCAGGCCGCGCAGCATCTCAAGCGGATCGGTCTCGCCCGCTTGCTCCTGGTACTTGGCAAGCCGGCACGCCCGGCTCATCAGGTGCTCCGCCTCAAAATACTGCACCTTCACCGCATCCGCGCCGGCGTGCTTTGCCGCTTCGACCAGTTGCAGCGCGCGTTGCGTCGATCCGTCGTGATTCACGCCGATCTCGGCAATGACATATGGCGGCTCATCGCGGCCGATCGAGCGCTCACCGATGCGCATGGCTGGCGGCCTCGGCGCGTCGGTCGGCATTCTCGTTCAGGATGAGTTCGGCCAGCAGGAGATCCATGCGATCGTCGATGTCGATCACGGAGCCTGCGGCGTTCTCAATGCCGCGGCGATCACGACCGAGAAACGAATGCGGCTGACCTTCGACGACGTCGTACAGGCTCGTCCGGCGCACGGCGATCACCCCGCCATCGGGCACGAACAGCGGCGGCAGGTCCTGGCGGCGGTACACCGTGTTCTCGACATACGCCGACACGCGCCCCGCAGCGTCGATCTTCACTTCCCAGTAGGGGTGATACTTGCCCACCGGCGCGTAACTCTGCACCGAATCAGCGCCTGATTCGATCAGGGTCCGGACCGCGCGATCGATCAGCCCCGCCGGCCGGATCGGTACGTTGGCATACAGCATCACCGCGATCGGTGCATCGTCGTCGCGCAGAGCGTGGCGAGCCGCCGCGTCCACCGTGGCCTCGTCGCCCGCGAGGTCGGCGGGTCGGGCGATCACTTCTACGCCCTCACTTCGGGCAGCGGCAGCCACGTGCGGGCAGTCCGTCGAGACGAGGATGCGGCTCACCGTCGCGGCGATTCGCGCGTGCTCGATGGAGTACTGCACCATGGGCCGGCCGGCCAGGCGCATCGCGTTCTTGCCCGGCAGGCCCTTGCTGCCGGCCCGGCCGAGAATGACCGCGGTGGCTCGCTCGCGTCCTGATCCGTTCAAAGCACTCATGGCCAAACCGCTCCCCTCACGCAGCACCGAATTCGAGGATGAGCGCCGGCGCATCGGCTTCTTCATGATTCGACTGCCAGCGCAGGCGCGACTGCAGTTGCGACCATGCCTCGGCGAGCGACTGCGCGGTGAGATCGATCGTATCCTCCGGCGCGGGCGCTCCCCAGCCGCTTGGCCCGGAGAACGCCGTGGCATCCGCGCGCATGTGCATGATCCGCCGGTTCAGTTCATCGCGAGCGGCCGGCGGCGCTTCGAGCGAAATCGTGCCGTCTTCCCCCGGCCAAGGGTCGATCATCGCAGCGCCCGCGTAGTGCAGCCAGCGATCGTAGAAGTTGCGCATCTCGTCCATCGTCGCCCGGCAACGCGCCATGCGGGGTACGATCCACGGCAGCGCGAGCCGGTTCGGATTGCCCGTGCGAGCCGTCCGCGCGTTGATCAGCGCATCAACGCGCCGCCGCAGGTCATCAAAACGATCGACGCCCATGACCGCCCGGTACGTCGCCGCGGTCTCCGCCTGCAGTTCAATGCTGATGACATCCACCGGCCAGTCGAACAGTTGCAGCGCATCGAAAGACTCGGGCAGGTCGGTGCGGATATGGATCGCGCGGCAACCCAGGTTGCGGCACAACTGAACGATCTCGCGACACCGCGGATGCAGCAGCGGATCACCTCTGCCGCCGAAGGTCACCGCCAGGTCGCCGCGCCCCGCTGCTTCGTGCAAGACGCGCTCGACCAGTTCGACTTCAACGTCGGTTGGCGCGACGGCCTCAGTCAACCATCGCGGCTGTGTAACGCGCCGTGTCGTCAGTTCGATCTCGATCTGCTGCGGTAGCGCATCGACTTCGCGCGGCGCTGCGCCGATCGCTGCGAGCAACTCCGTGCCGCAACTCTCCGGGCCAATTGCATCGGCAAGCGCCGCGACCCGCTGGCCGCCGATGTACCGGCCTGCGTGGTTGCGGATCTCCGCAGGAAGTTTGATGCACGCATCTTTGCTCGTCGGGTCGAGTTGCGGCAGGCTGGGAATGTACGAGAGCATCGAGCCCAGCGTGAACTGCCGCACCCGCTGGGCCATTTCGCGCATGAGCGACGCTTCGACGAGCACGCCGCACAGCCCCGGCGGCGCCTGGGTGAACACGAGGCGATGACTCTCGGGATGTTCGAGGTAGCGAGCGACGAGCGCATCGCAGCCGGTCGATTCCGACCAGTCGAGCAAGGGCCAGTCCGGGCCGACGACGACCACGGCGTCGAGTCCGAGCTCATCCATCGCCTCAGCCATGCAGGCCGGCGCCATGATCTCGTCAAAGACGGTCATCCCGCCGATGCCGCCGCGCCAGCACCAGTCGCTCCACTGCCGCGCGGCGGCCACTGCTGGGTGCGCATCGTCAAAGACCGGTCCGTCGATCTCTCGTACGACAAGCGGCCGGTCGATCGCCTCTGCGTGGATGAGTTCGCACACCGCAAAGCTGCGCGGCACGAGCAGAACGATCGACTCGATGCGCCGGCAGCGGCCAAGCCGCTCGAGCGTGCGCTGGAGCAGCGCGCCATCGTTCGCGGCGCCGCCCAGTGAGGGCTCGCGGAGCAGGCCGTCGCGCGCGGGGTCTACGGCAATCATCGCGGCAATGCGGCGAGGCCGCTGGGCGAGAACATCACCATCCGGCGCGTCCTCACCCGCATAGCCCTCGCCGATGCGCGTGCTCACGGCTTCGCCGCGCAGCACGCGCAGGGCATCGTCGAGTATGTGCCTCGCCTCCGCGCAGGCGTCTGCGAGCCAGCGCACATTGGTCTGATCGCGTTCGAGTTGGGCCTTTTGCCGTTCGAGGGGGTCAAGGCCCTCGGTGAGTTCGAGTCGCCGGTCGGCCCGGAGCCGCTTGAACACACCCAGTTGGTTGAGGTTGTTGACAAGGTCGTGCGTGCGCTCAAGGCCGTCCACGCGCCGCTGGTTGTCGCGAACTTTCTGGAACAACCGCTTCATCGCCGCCGCATCGCGCTGGCGAGCGGCCATTTCACCCAGCACGCGGCCCGTGTCGCGGCTGATGCGCTCGAGTTCCTGTACGTCGCCGCAGACGGACTGGATGCGCCGGCTGATCTCGCCAAGCCGCTTCGGGTTCAGCGGTCGGCGCTCGGCGGTAAAATCGGGCAGGGGGGTCGAGCCGGCCTCCGCGATCACTTCAGCAAGCGGGCGAACGAGTGTGTGCTGTTTGGCAGCGCCGCCGCCCTGCGCGTCGATGATCGTCTGCGGCGCTCTGGAGAAGTCGCGCTCGAACTGCGTCAGGTAGGTGCTCATCTGCTCGTCGATGAGCATCGGCGCGCCCGACTGGCTCGGCGCTTGGCGCAGGTTGCGCTTCATCCTCGCCACGCGGGCCCATTCCATCATGTCGATGGTGTTGAAGGCGTTGATCTCCGGCGCCCACTGGTCGTGAATGGCGGCGCCCGGGCCGTAGTAGAGATTGTCGGTAAAGCCCAGATCCTGGCCGACGAGCACGATCGGATCGCAGCCGAGATACTGCGCCAGGTAAAAACTGAGATGAGCAACCGTCGAGCCCGCGGGCACGGCGCCCATGTCGCGCGCCAGCGGTCCGAGCAGCCGGTCGAGAAAGCCGTTGGCCACGCAGCGAATCGGCCCCGGGTACGACTCGACCACGATCCGGTTCACCTTCGGCTCGCAGACCAGCGTGATGTTGCGCAGTTCGTGGGGATCGAGCCCGTCGTAGAAGTGCCGGCTGATTTCGTGATAGTCCAGCGCCGTCACGAAGTGCGGCCGAATGCCGCGCCGCAGCAGCGGCCGCAGGCAGGACTGCACCGCGATGATCACCACCCGCTCGCGCAGCGAAGGGTCCGCGAGGAGTTCGTAATGCCGCGACAGGCTCGGACCCGCCGCGATGAGCAGCGCCGTGCGCCCGGCGGCAATGCCTTGCAAAGGTGCGATGCCTTCGCCCGCGCCGTAGTGGTCGAGATTCAGGCTCAGGTTGCGGCAGGTCGTCGATGAATGCACGAGCGTCGTCAGCATCGTCGTGCGGATGTTCGACACCAGGTCGGCGAGCATCTTGCCGAAGCGGCCGGCTCCTTCGCCCAGACGCGTGCGGCTGGGCAGGTGCGATTCGATCGTTGTGCCTTGCGCGACGATGCCCTCGGCACCGGCGAGTTGCGATGCCAGCGAAGCGCGGTCTTCCGCCTCGTCGGCGATCACGAGGTTCGTCGCGTTGATCCAAGCCGAGTGGTCTACCCGCTCGAATACAGCGCGCAGCATCGCCACGTCCGGCTCGTAGACGATGATCAGGCCGGTCTTGCGCAGCCGCTCGGCCACCCGCTGCACGTGATATCCCGCGCCAAAGCCCAGCACCACGACCGCCGCGTGCTCCACGATGTCGACCGACGCCGCAAAGCGGTCGGCCTCGTCCAGGGGCCGGTGGCGGCTGCACAATTGTGATCCCCCCAGCGAAAGGGCGGGAACATCCTGAGGCGTCGGTGCGAACGCGCACTCCGGAGATGGTGGCGCGGCACGGATCCGCTGCACGAGCCGTGGATTGTGCCCGGCGAGCGCGGCGAGATTGGCGTCGAGGATTGCGGTACTCAAATCGCTCGCCACTCCGCTCGAAGGGTCGTTTGCTGGTCCGGCGCCGGTGCTGCTCGGGTATTATCGGAATCAGTTTGCCGGAGACTTGAAATGGATCTGCCCGACCGCTCAGCCCTTGTCGTGCACACGCTTGAGAGCCCCTGGTTCCTCGCGGCGCTGCTGGTCATCGCCGCAGTGGTCGCCTGGGTCGCCTTTCGTTACCGCGCGCCAAAGCCGGCTCAATGGACGGCCCTGGGCCTGCTCGCCGCCGCTGTGGGCCTGATTGCACTCGCCAGGCTCATCGAGACGACGGGCGAACGCCTGTCGCGCGAGACGCGAAGTCTCGTCGAAGCAGCCGTAAACGGCGACGCGGCGGCGTTCGGCGAGCGGCTCGACCCGACACTGGTATTGCGCATCGGTCCGGACCGCAGTTCGCTCGATCATCTGGATCTTGTTGAGCGGGTCAGGACCATCAAGTCGCTCGTCAAGTCCAACAACATCCGCGATGTGCTGGGTACGTCAACGGGGCCGGACACGGGCGAATCGGTGCTGGCGCAGACCACGGTCACGGCGATGGGAGAGGCGATCCCCAACCAATGGCGCTTTCGCTGGCGTCGGGACTCATCCGGCCGGTGGAAGATCACGGAGATGATCTGGGAGCGCTGGATGCTCAACCAGGTGCCCACGGCCGGACTGCTGGGCGGGTGAACATCACTTCTCGGGAGGCGCCTCGACCGGGGCCTCGAGAGGCGCTTCGCTCGATGTCGTTGCTTCCGACGGCGGGGCCGACTTGAGCCCTTCGATGAAGATGCGGGCGTCTTCCGCGATGGCCCGCAGCGCCGGGTCTTCGCTGCGCAGCGCGCCTTCAAGCACTACGTCGGTCGGCGAGTTCACGCGGGCGGCGATCCACGACATCTGCACCAGTGGATCAGTCGAACGGCGCGCAGCGGCTTCGAACTGGTTCAGCGACTCGATCCGGTTCCTGCTCGCCTCGGTTTGGAATGGCACGGTCAGCACCGCCCACGCCGACACCTCCCGATCCAATTCCGGCCAGATCTCCACGAGTCGGAGAATTCCTGTGTCGGCCGCGGCAAGCAAGTCGGCGTGCTCGCTTGGATCGATCATGCGCGTCAGTCGTGCGTGCAGCGCGGCCGAGAGACGGGTGATCGCTTCAATGGTGCTCAGCGGAGACTCGCCCGGCAGCGAGCCAGCGAAATCCGGCGGCGTTTTGTCGAGCATTCCCGGCCACGGCGAAACGTGCATTGGCGGCGATTGGCGCACGAGGCTCCGCGGCGTTTCCTGGAATTTCCCGTTGGGTCCGACGTCACAGTCCAGTTTCGCCTGAATCTCAACCGTCATTGGCCGCACGGCCAGGTTCGGAATGATCAGCCCGAAGAGCGTGTAGTCGATGGCGATGGGGACCGTCATTGACTTGGAAGGTTCGAGCATCAGCCGGCGCTGGAGATCGAGCGTCAGGGGAGGCGTGCCGGTCTGGACGGTCTTGCCCACGACCTGAAAGATGGGAAACAGCGCCGCGCGGCTGGGCAAAATTGTCTCCGGGCCGATCGCGACCGGCCACGGAGAATCGTTGCTCAAGACCAGGTCAAAGGTCATCGGGTCAAGGGGGTCGACCCGGCTTTGACGCGGGTTGATCGAGAGCGAGAAGTGCCGCTGCGGCCGATGAAGCAGGTCGCCGAGCATCCGGGGGAAGCGGTCGAGTTCTCTCTCCACCGCGCGCGCTTCGCGCGGCAGGGGCATCGGATTGCCGGTCAGGTCTTCATACGTCCACTTGCACATCACCCCGACCAGTTTGCCGGGTTGATTCTGGTAGATCTGCCCGAGCAACCGAGTGGCGTCGGCGGTGCGGCCGAGCTGAAGTTGCGCCAGCGCCAAGCCCAGATCGCTGAGCGGATCCGCCGTCGGCAGCGACTCGAGGCCGGCAATCGCCGCCGCCGCATCACCCTGGCGAAGGCTGAGCCAGGCGCGAAGCCGCCGAATCTCTGTCTGGTCGTGCTTACCGCTGCGGTCGAGCAGATCGATGTCTGCGGCGGCCTCGTCAACGTGTCGATTCACCCACAGCCGCGTCCAGCTGCGGTCGGCGATGATGCGCCGCTCATCCGCTTCCATGGCGTTGACCGCGGATGCGGGCAGATCGGTCCGGTCGGTGCTGCGCAGCTCTTCGAGTTGCCTCGCCCACGACTTCTCGAGCGACGCCATGCCGCGATCGATCTCTTCCGAGGCGCCCGCGGCAAGCGCCAGCAGCACGCGCGTGATCTGCAGATGCACGGACAGCTCGACAGAAACGTCGTCATACGTGGGCATCTCGCCGATCGGCGGCGGGGGCAGATGCGCCTCGGCAGCCTGCTGCTGCTCGGCCTGCCGCTCGCGCGCCCACTGCGCCTGGAGGCGCTGGCGCTCGAAGCGGTCGAACGACTCCTGCCGCCGCTGAATGAGGTCGAGTCCTTCCCTCGGGCCGCTGTCAGCCGCCCGCAGATAGGCGTAGTCGGCGAAGAGGTCATCGGGAAGGCTCGCTCCGCTCCGCGCCGCCTGCGCGCTCATTGCTTCGATCAGGTCGGCTGCAGCGCTGGCGCATCCGGCTTCCTGCACGGCGGCCACGAGATCGCTCAGCGCCGCTTCATTGGTCGGGTCGGCCTTGACGAGTTGCACCATCGCGCGCACCAGCAGTTCCGGCTTGGCGGTCTGCCGGTCGATTTCCAGCGCGTTGAGTGCGGCCGCATCGAGATTCGCCGGATTCAGTTTCAACGCTTCTTCGAGGTAGGACGCCGCGACGCTCGCCCGGCCCTGTTCCTGAGCCAGCGTTGCCGCGCGATATGCGATCTGGCTGAGCACCTCGGGAGCAAGCCGGCTGCCCGCTGGCGAACGCAGCAGCCGCTCGCAAAGCGCTAGCCGCTCAGCCACGCTCTGGCGGGCGTCGATGCCGCGGTTGATCACGCGCAGCTGCGCGATGGCGTTGTCGGGATCGAGGCGAAGCAGATTCCGCTCGGCGTCAATGAGCGTCTCGTCTTCCGATCCCAGGATCGACCCCGCCGCCTCCAGCCGCCGGTAGATCTCAACGTCGTCAGGCGAGAGTCTGGCGGCCCATTTCAACATTCCCACCGCCGCGCGATACCCGGCGAGGGGGTCGGCCTCGGGTCCGGGCCGGGCGAAGCGGGCGGAGTGCTGCACGAGACGCCGAGCCAGCAGTTCATTGACTCTGCTGGCGGGCGTTGGAGCGTCTTGCGCATTCGCCGCCTCCTGCTGGCCCCGTGCGGGGGCCAGGGTGAGCAGGGCAACGGTGAGTGCAACCAGCAGTCGGGTCATGGTGTTCTTCAGATCGGACGCTGCAGGGCGGTTACGTCAGCCGCCGTGCGCGCCGGGTCAACTCAGATCAGAACAGGCCGGCGGGCCGGCATGCTAGCAGCACGGTCTCGGCCGATTCCATGCACCTGCGAATTCGGGGTTTGACCGTCTCAGGGAGCAATCGTAGCGTAAGGTTCGGTGTCGCCAGCGATTGAGTCTGGCCCAGACGGGCGCGAGACGCCCGCTTTTTCGCGGAGAACTTCAGAATGGATCTTTTCCGGCGACGTACGTCCGCCATCCTCGCTCTTGTGCTCGCCATGGCTGCTTCAGGCTCGGTCGCCCGGGCCCAACTGCCGCGCGAAATCTACAACACGCCGCGCCCGCTGACGGCTGAGCAGTCGGCCGTTCTCAAGAGCCACGTGCAGCGAAGTCTCGAAGGGATGAAATCGCCCGACGGCAAAGTCCTCGCGGACGCACGCCGTTCCTTGCTCGAGCCGTTTCGGCAGGATACGTCGCGCACCTTCCGGCTGGCCTACAACGAGGCTCTGACCCCCGGCCTGGCCGCCATCGCGCGCGATGAGGCCGCGGAAATGGCCAACCGGCAGGCGGCGATCTGGATCCTCGGCTCGATTGCCAGCGACGAAGCCGACGCGGCTCTGCGCGACGTCATGGGCAGCGAGGAGCCGGCCCTGCGCTACGCGGCGGCCACGGGGCTCGAGCGCTCCATGCGTTCGATCCCGCAGGACCGCAATGCCTATTCCAACGCTTTGCAGAGCGAGAAGAATGTCGCCCGCTACCTGCGCGAGGCCCTCGGTGATGAAAGCGACCCCGAAGTGCTGCGCGCGATGTTCGCCGCCGCCGCGGCGCTGCCCACCGTCGCTGACGCCATCGACGCGGTGAGCGAGGGGCTCACGTTGCAGGCCCGGCGACTCAAGGACGACGCTTCAGCCGCGGCGCTCAACTCGCTTCGCACCGGCCTTGAGCGCCTGCAGAAGCGCTACGTCGTGGACACGGTCGGCGGCCCGGCCATCGCGCCGCACGAGCACAATATGATCGAGGCGGCGGCCAGCATCCTGCTGCTGGCCGTCGAACACGGCCGCAATGATCTGATCATCGACCAGAATCGCCAGGTGTACACCGACCTGACGCGCACGAGCGAGAATCTCATGAGCCTGCTCTGCCGCCAGGCCACCGCGCAGACGAAGGTTACCAGCGCCATTTCCGCCGGCCGCATCGACGAGGCCGCCCAGGCGCTTGAGACCGGCTGGCTCGCCGAGGACGGCCCGATCTACTCGAACCGCACCTGGGAGTTTCAGCCCGGCGCGATCGAGGACGCTTTCCGCCGCTGATGTGCGGATCGAATCGCTCGGGGGCGGCGGCGGCTCTACGCTTCGCCCATGCGGTCGATCGCGCCCATTCTGATGCTGGTTGCTCTTGTAGTTGGCGCGGTGCTGCTCGACCGGCCGCAACCTGCCGCCGACCTGACGTTCATCAATCGGGGCGAGGTGCACTCGCTCGACCCGCAGCGCATGAGTTGGTTACAGGACTTCCGCATCGCCGATGCGATTTATGAAGGTCTCGTCAATCACGACAACGACACCTTCGAGATCGTCCCCGGCGTGGCGGAGACCTGGGAAGTCTCCCCCGACGGGCTGACGTACACCTTCCACCTCCGCGAAAACGCCAAATGGTCCAACGGCGATCCCGTGATCGCGCCGGACTTCGCGTACTCCTGGCGTCGCGCCCTTTTTCCCGACACCGTCGCGGGGTATGCCGATCTGTTCTTCAAGATCAAGGGGGGCCGTGCGTTCTTCGACTGGCGCGCGGCTCAACTCGAGACATTCATCACGCAGGCGATGCCGCTGAGCGGACCCGAGCGGCTGAAACTCGCTCAGACCATGCTCGACGAAGCGCTGGCCCGCTACGAGCACACCGTCGGCGTCAAGGCGCTCGATGCCCGCACGCTGGTGGTCACCCTTGAAGTGCCCACGCCCTACATGCTCGATCTGCTGGCGTTCGGCCCGTTCAAGCCGGTGCACCGGCCCACCGTCGAGCCTTACGTGAAACTCGACGCGGCGACGGGCGCGCTGCGCCAGCATCACGGCTGGACCAAGCCGCCCCACCTCGTGAGCAACGGCCCGTACATCCTTGCCGTGTGGCGCTACATGCGCGACCTTCGCCTGGAGCGCAACTCGTACTACTGGAACGCCGGCGCTGTCAAATCCGACTCCGTCCTGTGCATCGCCGTCGAAGACGCCAACACCGCCGTGCTCGCGTACGAGACGGGAACGATCAACTGGCTCAGCGACGTTGGCGTGGACTACCGCGCCGACATGCTCGTGCAGAAACGGAAGTACATGGATCGCAACGCCGCGCGCTACGACGAACTTCGAGCGCAGGGGCTGGGCTACAACGAGGCGATGGCGATCCTCGCAGAGGAATCGCCGCCACAGCCCGGCGAGCGCAACGACATCCACGCCTTCGCGGCGTATGGGACGTACTTCTACAACTTCAACTGCCAGCCCACGCTCAACAGCGGCGCGTTCAACCCGTTCAAGGATGCGCGCATCCGCCGCGCCTTCGCTCGGACGGTGGACAAGCAGGCCATCGTCGAGCGCGTGACGCGGATGAATCAGCCCGTCGCGAACGTGCTCATTCCGCCCGGCTCCATCGCGGGTTTCGAGGGCGCCAAGGGCATCGGCTACGACCCCGCCAGGGCGCGCGAGGAATTGGCCGAGGCCGGCTGGAGCGATCGAGACGGCGACGGCTTCATCGAGGAAGCGTCGGGCCAGATGTTCCCGACGGTGGAGATTCTCTTCCCGTCCGTCGCCGAGCACAAGTCCATCGCCCAGGCCATCGCGCACATGTGGGAGCGGCAGCTCGGCGTGAAATGCCGCCTGCGCGAGGAAGAGACCAAGGTGCAGGCCACTCACCTCCAGGAGCACGACTTCATGGTCGCGCGCGGCAACTGGTACGGCGACTACGGCGACCCGACCACCTTCCTTGATCTGCACCGCACCGGCAACAGCAACAACGACCGCAACTTCTCCAACCCCGCGTTTGATGAACTGATGGATCGCGCCGACCGCGAACTCGATCCCCAGAAGCGCATGCAACTGCTGGAGCAGGCCGACGCGATGACCATCAACGAAGAGTTGCCGCTGCTGCCGCTGTTTCACCAGGTCACGCTGTACATGTACGATCCCGCCGAACTGCGCAACGTCTCCACGCACCCGCGGCTCACCCAGTTCCTCTGGGAGATGGAGGTCGTGAAGTGAGCAGGGGAGTGCCGGCATGACGGCGATGCTCATTCGCAGACTGCTGCAGGTGCCTCTGATCCTGCTGGTCATCTATACGGCGACCTTCACGCTCGCCTGGTGGCTGCCCGGCAATCCGCTCGACAAGCCCGAAGGCCGCCGGCCCGACCCCGCAGTGCAGGACGCCATGAAGGCGCAATACAACCTCGACGACCCGCTGAAGTTCTATGTGTCGTACCTCGACCAGGCGTCGGGCGTGGCGTGGCTGCGCGGCGACTCGCGCAAGGTCTTCAACCTCGGCCCCTGCCTGCAGTACGAGGACTGGAGCGTCAACGAACTCATCGGCGGTGCGCTGCCCGTGAGTATCGTGCTGGGAATGGTCGCGCTCGTCTTCGCCCTGGCCATCGGCCTGGTCTCCGGGATCGTCGGCGCCGTGAGGCCTGGCAGCTGGATGGACGTGGCGACGCTGCTCGTAGCGCTGGTGGGCATCAGCCTGCCGAGTTTCGTCATCGGCACAGCGCTGCTCATTGTGTTTGCCGTGTGGTTCGAGTTCGTCCACGTGGCCCACTGGGGTTCGCCGCGCGATCTCATCCTGCCCGCGCTCACCCTCAGCCTGCCATTTGCGGCCTACATCGCGCGCCTGACGCGCCTGGGCATGATCGATGTGCTGCAGTCGGACTTCATCCGCACGGCACGCGCCAAGGGCGTCTCAGAAACCCGCATCGTGCTTCGCCACGCGCTTAAGGTCGCCTTCCTGCCCGTGCTCAGTTACCTCGGGCCGGCCGCAGCGTACGTCATGACCGGCTCGTTCGTGGTCGAGAAAGTCTTTAATGTGCCCGGGCTTGGCCAGCACTTCGTCAATTCGGTGCTCAACAAGGACCTCTTCGTCATCATGGGCATCGTGCTCACCTACTCAACCATGCTCGTGCTGTTCAATCTCGCCGTGGATGTGATGTACCGCTGGGTCGATCCGCGAATTCAACTCGCCTGAACGGACGGAGGGCGCATGACTGAGAACCCGGGACGAGCCTCGACCGGCCAGCCGCACGAGCACTGGGATCTCGAGCACTCCGTGCCGTCGCTGCGCATCATGACGATGCCCAAGGACACGAACAACCTGGGCACGATCTTCGGCGGCGTGATTCTCAGCTACATCGACCAGGCCGGCTACATCGAGGCCCGCAAGCACGGGCCATACCGCTGGGTCACCGTGGCCATGGAGAAGGTCATCTTCCACGCGCCGGTTTTCGTCGGCGACATCGTCAACCTGCACACCCAAACCATCCGCACCGGCACGACAAGCCTGACCGTCCGGGTCCTCGTGCAGGTCGAGCGCTTCGCGAGCAGGGAAATCGTGGACGTGACCGAGGCGCAGATTACGTTTGTCGCCGTGGATGAAGCGGGCCGGCCCACGCCGTTCGTCAAAGCGACCTGACGCCGCCGCCTTCGAGTTGATCGACCAGGTGCCGCGGCCAGCGCTCGAGGTACTCCTGCATCCATCGGAGATTCCGCTCGAACTGCGCGGGCTCCCACCGGCGGCTGCCGTCGGTGAGCAGAATTCGCCCGCGCTCCATGTCCAAACCCGGCGGCCGCGTGGCGAGCAGGAATTCCATCATGCGCGGGTCGATCAGGTCGTAGGCGAAGCGCTTGTCGGGCGACTTCACGAAAAAGCACTTGCTGAACTCGGCCGACTCGAAGTCGATGTCGTCGAATCCGATGGCCGACTTGATCTTGTCGAAGAATCCCTCCGGCCGGATGAGCACGTCGGGCACGCTCGGATACGGCAGATGCGCGATGGCGAAACTGAAGTGATAGGTCGTGGTCTGCGTCGACTTGCCGTTGGAGGTCGTCACCTTGTACTCGTAGTCGCCCAGCAGGATCGGCAGGGCGCGCTCACCGACAGCCAGGCTGCCGGTAAGCGTGTTGAACGCGCACCGGCTGTGGCCCTGGCGGAAGACTTCAAAGTGGCCATACCGCTGCTCGTGCGACTCATCGCGCAATGGACTGAAACGAAAGCCCAGGCGCCGGGCCATCGCCGCGAGGTCCTTCGTGCGCTGCCGCTCGGCCTTCCACGAGTAGTAGGCGAGCACGGCGATCACCGCGACCACGGCGATCACGAAAAGGACATTAAGCCCTTCCATCGCGCCGCTCCGACGGCCGTGGCTTCGGCTTGTCCGCCGCCGCCGCGGGTGCTGCGATCAGCGCCGAGAGGCGTGCGATGCGATCGTGCAGCGGCGGATGCGTGCGAAACACGCTATTGAGTTCGTGGCCGCGCCCCTTGAGCGCCTGCTTCATCGGGTTGACGATGTACAGGTGCGAGGTGGCGCGGTTGGCGACCTCCAGCGGCTCGCGGCAGGCGCCGAGCTTGTTCAGCGCCGAGATCAGCCCCTGCGGATATCGCGTCAGTTCCACCGCGCCCGCGTCGGCGAGGTACTCGCGCTCCCGGCTCACCGCCATGCGAATGAGCATGGCCAGCGTCGGCGCGATGATCATGAGAATGATGGAGATGACGAAGACGACGAGCATGATGATCGCCGCGCCCTTGTTGTCCCCACTGCGGCGCGAGCCGCGCCGGCCCCCGCCGTACCAGAAATGGAGGCGCATCATCTGCAGCACGGCGTCGGAGGCAAAGACGATCAGCCCGACCATCGTGGCCATGAGCATCGCAAAGCGGATGTCGTAGAAGCGGATGTGCGACATCTCGTGCGCCATGACCCCGGCCAGCTCGTCGCGGCTCAGCTGGGCCCGCAGCCCCTTGGTGATCGCCACGGCCGCATGCTGTGGATCGCGGCCCGTGGCGAAGGCGTTCAGAGCGGTGTCGTCAATGAGATAGACCTTCGGCGGCGGCACGCCCGCGGCGATGGCGATCTCCTCGACCACGTTGTACAGCTGCGGATCGTCCTTCTTGGCGATCTCCCTGGCGCCGGAAATCGCCAGAATCGCGCTCGATCCACCGTAAAAGCTCCACACGCCCGCGACCGTCGCCACCAGCGCCGACGCGGCCGCGCCCAGGATCAGCGACTGGACCAGATTCACCTCGTCGCGCGCAAAGCCGGTGTACATGCCGATGATGATGGTGACCGCCACACCCACCAGCACCACCAGCAGACCCATCCCCACCATGAGCAGCGCGCTGCGCCGCTTGTTGCGCCGGATCAGGTCGTGAAACGTCACGTTCGCGGGCAGGCCGCGTATGGCCGGGTTGTCGGTGTGGATGGCTTCAGACATCGGCCGGGCGACTCCGCCGAGGAGCAATCAGGTCAGGAAAACTGCACCTTGGGCGCCTCGCGCTGCGCCGGGTTCTCGATCTCGAAGTACTCCCGTTCCTTGAAGTTCATCAGACCGGCAATGAGCACACCCGGGAACACGCCGATGGCTTCGTTGTACTGCTGGGCGCTGCGGTTGTAATGCTGGCGCGAGAAGCCGATCTTGTTTTCGGTGCTCGTGAGTTCTTCCTGGAGCGCGAGGAAGTTCTGGTTCGCCTTGAGGTCGGGGTACGCCTCGCTGAGCACCATGAGCCGGCCGAGCACCTGGCTCAGTTCGCCCTCGGCCTGACCGCGAGCCGCAACGCCCGAGGTGTTGACTGCCTTGGCGCGAGCCGAGATTACCGCGTCGAGCGTCTGCTTCTCATGCGTGGCGTATCCCTTGACGGTCTCGACCAGGTTGGGAATCAGATCGTGCCGGCGCTTGAGCTGCACGTCGATATCCGACCACGCGGCCTCGGCGGCGATCTCTTTGCGCTTGATCGCATTGAAGATGCCGATCGCCCAGAGCAGGAAGAGAACGAACGCGCCGACGAAGACCAGTAACACGATGGCGGCTGTGCCCACGGGGTGCTCCTTTCCAGGAAACGGCAGAAGGCCAGTGATGTAGCATCATCCACTTGGACGGGAAAGGCAAGCCGGAATGTACGGCGCGTCCGCGACACCGGTCGCCGGGACACGTCAGGGCACTTGCCCGTTTCCGCAGGCAAGGTAGCATGACGCCATGAACGAACCGCACCGGAGCGTCGTGGTCGACCAGGTGAACTGGGGCGGCATCCTGCTCATCAGCCGTATCCCCCGGGCGCTGGCGCTTTCGCTTCAGCCCAGCCGGGTCGTCATGGGTTTTGTCATCGTCGTCCTGCTCATGGCCACGGGGTCGATCTGGGACGGCCTGTTTGGCAAGCCCGTTGGGGCCGCCGGCCTGGGCACGCCGCGGCCGCCGCGCGAAGTGCTGCTGGACCAACTCCGGCCGATTCTCGAAGATCCGACGCTCGTCCGCACCGATCGCGCCGAAGCGCTCGCCGCAGCCGATCCGCTTCGCGTGGTGGATGTGCGCGACGCCGTGCTCGACACCTGGCGCGACAAGCCCGAGGAAGATCAGGATCGCGATCGCGCCGAGGTGCAGGCGGCTCTCGGGCAACTGGCGGTCATGGCGCCAAAGGGAGTCTTCGAAGCCACCGCCGAAGCGATTGTCTCGCACTGCTACGGCGTCCTCGCAGCTGCCTTGCGCTTCGACGTCGCCGGGATGATGGCGCAGATCACTGACGTCGGCCGCCTCGTCGGCATCCTGTTTCGCGATCACCTCGCGTTCGCCCTGGTGTTCGGCGTGTGGGCTCTGGCGGTTACGATGATCGGCCTGACGGCCATCTCGCGGACGGCCGCGTGCCAGTTCGCCGCCGAACAGTACATCAGCTGGACCACGGCATTGGCCTTTGCGCTCAAGAGGTGGATCCCGACGCTGGGTTCGGTCGGCCTGCCGCTGCTGGCGATCGGTCTGGGCGCGCTCGCGCTGGCCGTCGGGGGTCTGCTGCTGGCCGTGCCGGTGCTCAACATCCTCGGCGGCCTGATTTACGGGCTGGCGCTGTTCGGTGGGCTGATTGCGGCCTGCCTGATCCTGCTCACTCTGCTGGCCTGCGGGCTCTTCGTTCCCGCAGTGGCGGTTGAATCAGCCGACGCGCCCGATGCGCTGGCGCGCGGCTTCTCGTTCGTGCGCAACCGCCCGCTGCACTGGATCGTCTACGTCCTCGCCGCGTTCATCCAGGGGCTTTTCGGCTTCGTCATCGTTTCGCTCATCGCGGCTCTGACCATCAACTTCACCGCATGGGGCGCTGGGTTGTTCGTGGAAGCGCCGGCGGTCGCCGCGGTCGCCGGCGACGCCGACATCGCGCACCTGCTGCCCGCCGGGCAGGGCTGGCCGCTCGAAGGAACGCATCGCGTGACCGGCGGACTGCTCGTGCTCTGGCGCACCGTCATCGGCGGAATGGTCGCCGGCTGGGTCGTGTCGTACCTCGCTTCGGCCATGACCGTGCTCTACTTCCTCATGCGCAAGGCCACGGATGATCAGGATCTCGACGAGATCTGGCAGCCGGGGCTGATTGAGGGCGCCATGGCGCCCGCGCGCGCCACGGTCGCAGAGGTCGGCGACATCCCCTGATCGTCGTCGCAGCGTTGCTGCGGCCTACCGGCGAACTTGGTCGATACCATCAGGCCATGCCAGAGTCGCCCGCCTCAGCCGGTCCCTTCACCCTCGCCCACGTGACGCACGAAGCCATCGAAAAGATGGGCGGCATCGGCACCGTGCTTGAGGGCATGATGACCAGCGCCGTCTACCAGCAGGCGGTACGCCGCTCCATCCTCGTTGGTCCGATGGGAGGCAGCCATCTCGAGAGCCCGCTCAAGCGTCTCGGCCCACACGTGAACATCCGCTACAGCAGCGTCGATCACATCGACTTCGACGGCCTCGGGCGCAAATTCCACCCGATCCAGTGGGCATTCGGAGTACACATCGCCTACGGCATCCGAACCTACGAGAAGAATCACCACAATCGCGAGGGCACCGCCGAAGTGCTGCTCATCGACGTGTCCAGGCCCGACCGCGAGCAGCTGGCGATCTTCAAGATGCGCCTGTGGGAGCGTTTCGGCCTCGATGCGCGCCGCTACGAGCACGACTGGGGGTTTGAAGAGTACTGCCGCCTCGCCGAGCCGGCGTTCTATGCGCTGTCGGCGCTCGTGCCGGCCAGCGAACTGCCTTGCATCATCTTCAGCCACGAGTTCATGGGCCTGTGCACGGCGCTCAAGGCCGTCATGGATGGCGGCGACGCTTTTCGCACCGTCTTCCACGCTCACGAGTGCGCCACTGCGCGACGCCTCACCGAGCACCACCCCGGGCACGACACCGCGTTCTACAACCTCATGCGCCAGGGCGCTGCCAAGGGAATGTTCGTCGAGGATGTCTTCGGCGACCAGTCCGGCTTCATGCGCCACGCTCTCGTGAGTCGCGCGCATCTGCTCGACGCGATCGTGGCCGTGGGCGACCCGACCGCCGAGGAAATGCGCTTCCTTAACGCTGAAACGAACAGCGACAAAGTCCGCCTCGTCTACAACGGCCTGCCGGCGTTCTACAGCGACTTTGACCAGGAAACACGCAGCCGGCAACTTGTGATCGAGTGGGCTCAGCGCGTCATCGGCTACGCGCCCGACGTGCTCATGACCCACGTCGCCCGGCCGGTGATCAGCAAGGGATTCTGGCGCGACCTCAAAGTCATCTCCCATCTTGATGCGGCGCTGGGCGCCGACGGGCGCACGGGACTGCTCGTCATCCTGACCTGCGGCGCGCCGCCGCGCAGCATGGCGGATGTGAACCGCATGGCGCGCGAGTATGGCTGGCCATGGCATCATCGCGAGGGCTATCCCGATCTCGCCGGGCCTGAACTCGAAATCTTTCAACTCGTCAAGGCGTTCAACGCCGGCCACACGAATGTCAAGGTGATGCTGGTCAACCAGTTCGGCTGGAGCCGCGCCGTTCTGGGCGATGCGGCCCATGAGGACATGAGCTTCGCCACGCTGCGGCAGGCGGCGGACGTCGAATTCGGCCAGTCGATCTACGAGCCGTTCGGCATCGCCCAGTTCGAGCCGCTCGGCAGCGGCGCCATCTGTGTCGCCAGTTCGGTGTGCGGGTGCGTGACGTCGTATCAGCACGTTGTGGGCCGCCTGGGCGAGGCGGCGCGGGATTACCCCAACGTCATCGTCGCGGACTACACCCGGCTCGACCGGCCGATGAGCCTCGATGAACTCCGCGCCATGACTCAGCAGCAGCGCGACCACGTCGAGGAACGCGTGGCGCGCGCGGTGGCGGCCGAACTGCACCGCCGCCTGCCGCGCAACGAGGACCAGCGGCGGCGCCTGCTCCAGACCGGCCGCGAACTCGCCGACGGGATGAGTTGGGACACCGTCATGGCCGAAGGCATGATCCCGCTGCTGACCGAGATCGCGGCGCGCGCTTCGGCGCCTCGCGCCGAATCCGCCGCCGCCCAGCCGGCGCTATGATTCCGTCCACCGCTGGATGGCAGCGCTTTGCTGCGTTTGGAGTCTGAATCATGCCCATGACCGGGCCGGTGCTCACCCGGCGCATCCCCACGTTTCCCTACGGCAACCCGCAAGACCGCCGCACCGTCTGGTACGAAGACTACCTCAAGTCCGGCGGCTACGAGGCGCTGCGGCAGGCGATCGCCCAGGAGCCGGCCGCCATCGTGGACCAGGTCAAGGATTCGGGTCTGCGCGGCCGCGGGGGCGCGGGCTTTCCCTGCGGCCTCAAGTGGACCTTCCTGCCGAAGAACTACGAGGGACAGCGCTACCTCGCCGTCAACGCCGACGAATCGGAGCCGGGCACCTTCAAGGACCGGCTCATTCTCGACTACGACCCGCACATGCTCCTCGAAGGCATCGCCATCTCCTGCTACGCGTGCAGGATTCAGACCGCGTACATCTACATCCGCGGCGAGTACCACCACCAGGCCCACGTCCTCGAGAAGGCGATCGCCGAGGCGTACGACAACGGCATCTTTGGCGGTAAAGGGCTGCTGGGAGGCGCGAGCCCCTTCAAGGTGGACTGCTACCTGCACCGCGGCGCCGGCGCCTACATCTGCGGCGAGGAAACGGGACTGCTCGAATCGCTCGAAGGCAAGCGCGGCTGGCCGCGCATCAAGCCGCCGTTCCCCGCTGTCAAGGGCCTCTTTGGCAAGCCGACCATCATCAACAACGTGGAGACGCTCTGCTGCGTGCCCTTCATCGTCGAGCAGGGCGTCGGGTGGTTCAAGTCGCTCGGGTGCGAGTCTTCGATCAAGGGCCCGCCGAGTTACGGCACCAAACTCATGGGCGTCTCCGGCCACGTCAATCGGCCCGGCGTGTACGAGTGCGACCTCGGCATCCCCCTGCGCAAACTCGTCGATGACTACTGCGGCGGCATGCGCGGCGGCAAGAAGTACAAGGCGGCCATCGCCGGCGGCATCTCCATGGGCGTCCTCGGCACCGACCAGTTCGACGCCGAGATGGACTTCGACATCGGGCGTAAGTACGAAGTGCTCGGCCTGGGCACGGCGTGCCCGACGATCTTCGATGAAGACACGGACATGGTCATGGTCGCGCGGAACATCACGCGGTTCTTCAAGAACGAATCGTGCGGTCAGTGCACCCCTTGCCGCGAGGGCTCGGGCTGGATGTACAAACTCATGTGCCGCATTGAAGCCGGCGAAGCGAAAAGCAAAGACCTCGACCTGCTGCTCGAACTGGCCGGCTCGATGGGCGCGATGCCCGGCACGACCATCTGCGGCCTCGCCGACGGCAACAACTGGGCCGTCCGCACCATTGTCAACAAGTTCCGCAGCGAGTTCGAGGCGCGCGTGAAGCCGTCGTTCGTGCCCGTGACCGTCGGAGTGGGTTGACTCGCGTGCAGCGCCCCCTCGAAGGGGCGCGAAAGGAGCGTCGCCATGCGCAGCATCCCCTGCCGCAACTCAACATTCACGCTGGTGCTCGCCGCTCTGGCCGCCGTCTTCCTTGGCGCCCGCGCCGCGCGCGACCAGACCGAGCCGATGGAGACGCCCGGCCGCATCTTCGCAGTTACGGTTCACCAGGACTGGGCCAGCGTCACGCGCGTGGCGACCTTTGATCTCGCCGCCGGCCAGCACGAAGTGCGCTTCACCGAACTGCCTTCCACCATCGAACCGGCTTCGATCCGCGCCGACGCCGGCGGCCGGGCCGAAGTCACGCGCCTGGTCTTTGAAGTGAGCGAGGACGTAGAGACCTACAGCGCCGGCCTGGCCGATCTGGTTGCGCGGCTGGGCGAGGCGCGCAAAGCGCTGGCAATGCTCGACGAAAAGCTGCAGGTCATCGCCAAGGAGGAGAGCCTGCTCGACGCCATCGCCGAACGTACCGCCCAGCAGTCCGGCGAGCAGGTCGGTTCGGGCAAGATCGATCTCGAAGAAATCACCCGCGTCTCCAAGTACCTCGCCGAGCAGAATGCCGCGCTGCTCGAGCGGCGGCGCGGCGTCATTGAAGAGCAGCGCGTCGTCCAGGGCGAAGTCGATCGCCTCACGCTGGAAAGGACCGAGTACGAAGCCACCGGCCCGCCACTGGAGCGCTCGGCCCTGCTGGGCATTTCCGTCGCCGAGGGCGAGTCCTCCGCCGTGCAGGTGCAACTCAACTACCTTGCCTCGGGCGTGCGGACGCATGTTCAATACAACGTGCGCACCGATGCGAACCTCACGCACTCCACCATGGAACTCGAACTCGAACTGGAACAGAACACCGGCGAATTGTGGAAGGATGTCAACTTCGCCTATTCCACGCAGCCGGTTATCGACCCCACCTCACCGCCCTCGCTCTCGCCGGGGCTCGTCGAGTCGAATGAGAGAGAGTCACCGTCGATGAGCATCCGTCAGCAGCGCGAGACGGGGCCGCTGCTCGCCGGCCGTGCGACGCTCGCTCAACTGGTGGGCCAGGGCGGCACGGTCACCTCGACCGGCTCGCTTGGCTCGCCGCCCTTCACCGTCTTTCGCATTTCGCAGCCCATCACGATCCCGAGCGGAGAAGCCCACGCACAGCGGCTGCGCCTGGGCACGTTCAGGGAGCGGCCCGAGTTCCGCTACGTTGCCGTACCGGTCATCTCAGACAGCGCCTTTCTGCGCGGCACGATGCAGAACACCAGCCGCATCCACTGGCTGCCCGGCCCGGCATCGCTCTTTCTGGGCAGCGAGTACGTCGGCGAGACGACCATTCCATACGTCGCGCCCGGCTCTCGGCTCGAACTCTTCTTCGGCACCGACCACCGCGTGCGCGCCCAGCGCATCAAGCAATCCGCCCGCACGCGCTCGACCGGCCTGCTCGGCGACGGGCGCGAAACACTTGTCGAGTACCGCATCAAGGCGAGCAATTCAACCGGCCAGACCGTCGCCGTCGAGGTGTGGGACCGCTCGCCCATGACGCGCGATGAGCGCATCTCCGTTTCGACGACTTCGATCTCGCCATCGGTCAGTCGCGATGAGCACTATCGGCTGCGGCAGCGTTCTTCCGGGCTGCTCCGCTGGGATGTCGAGTTGCCGGCCAGCGGCAAGGACGCCACCATCGAATACACCCTCGTCGTCAGCCACAAGTCCGAGGTGGAAGTGCCCGACATCCCCGACTGACCGGCCGACGGATGCTGCGGCATGCGTTTGACTTCCGCAGGCAGGCTCCACAACATAGGATGGCGCCGATTCCGGCCCCACCAGATATTGCATGGAGCCGAGGGGTGATCTGTCCAGCCTGTGCCGCCAACGATGACCGCGTGATCGACAGCCGCGCCAGCGAGGGCGGCAAGGCGATCCGTCGCCGGCGCGTCTGCAATCGCTGCGGCAAACGCTTCACCACCTACGAGCGCGTCGAAACCGCAGGCCGGCTCATGGTCGTCAAGCGCGATGGCACCCGCCAGGCCTTTGACCCGCAGAAGATCCTCGCCGGCATCGAGTCCGCATGCGGCAAGCTGCCCATCGCTTCGCAGGCCAAGACGCAGATCGTCGAAGAGATCGACGAGGAACTGCACCGCGAGTTCGAGCGCGAAGTGCCGGCGCTGACCATCGGCGAGCGCGTCGCCCAGCGTCTGCGCAAACTCAACCAGGTCGCCTATGTGCGCTTCGTCAGCGTCTACAAGGAGTTTCACGGCCTCGACCAGCTCATCGACGAAGCACAGGATGTGCGCGAGCGCGCCAGCACCGAAGTCCCAGGCCAGGGCAATCTGTTCCCATCCGGCGAATGATTGGATCAGCCATCAAGGGACCGAGGCATCGAGGCATCCAGGAATCGAGTTAGCCGCGAACCGGCGGCTTTGCGCAGCGGAGCGCGCCCATTCGACATGACCCACGTCCACCCGATCTCTTCCGACTGGTACGCCGACGGCCTGCGCTTCGAGTGCACGCAGTGCGGCAACTGCTGCACCGGGCCGACGGGCTTCGTGTGGGTGGGTGATGATGAACTCCGCGCCATCGCTGCGACGCTGGGACTGAGTGAGCAGGAAACCGAATCGCGCTACACGCGGCAACTGCACGGCCGGCGCTCACTCACCGAGCAGCCCGGCGAGCACGGCTACGACTGCGTGTTTCTCGATCGCACGAGCGTCCCTGGCAAGGCGGTGTGCGGCATCTACCGGGCCCGGCCGATGCAGTGCCGCACCTGGCCCTTCTGGCCCGAGAATCTCCGCCACCCGCGCGACTGGCAGCGCGCCGGCCGCACTTGCCCGGGCATCAACACCGGCCCGCTGATTCCCGTCGAATCCATCCGCATCCAGCGCGAGGCCACGCCGAAGTGAACGGCTCAATCTTGCAAGTGACTCAGCATGACATCGCGTACGGCGGTGCAGCGGAGTTCGTCGGCATCCGAGGCTCCGTGCTGCGTGATGAGCACCGGCTGATGCTCCGGCGCTTGATCCACCCGGCCATGTGAGCCGCGCACGAGGCGCGTGTCGAGCGGGATCACGTCGAACAGTGTGCGCTGGCCGAGCTTCTTGCGGAGCAGTTTCCACGCGAGGCGCGCCTTCGGCAGAGCGATCGCCGGGTCGATGAACAGCTCGAGTGGGTCGTAGCCGGGCTTGCGGTGAATGTCCACGGTCCGCGCAAAGTCCGGCGCCCGGCGGTCATCCAGCCAGTAGTCGTAACTGAACCACCGCCGCGCTTCGCTCACGAGCACGAGTTCACCCGCTCGGGCATGGTCGATACCCGCTTCGCGCTGCGCGGCGCGGTCGAGCACCTCGGCCACGCCCTGCGTCCTCTCGCACGCACCTCGTACCTCGGTTAGCAGCGCCTCGTCGTTCACGTACACGTGCGCCACCTGGTGATCGGCCACGGCAAACGCCCGGCTCGCGCCGGCGTCGAGCAGTTCGCGACCGTTCTCTTCGCGCACCGCCAGCCAGCCCGCCTCGCGCAGCACGCGGTTGATGTGCACGGCATCATCGACCGGCTCAATGCCGTATTCGCTCAGCAGCATCACGCGCACATCGCGCTGCGTGAAGAAATCGAGCAGTTCGCCGGCCGCGGCGTCGATCGCGCGCAACTCGCCCGGGATCGACGCATGATTCGGCCCGACCTTCTGCAGCGCGTAATCGAGGTGGGGGAGGTAGACGAGGGTGAGCGTCGGCTGGTGCCTCTCCCACGCCAGTTGCGTGGCGCGGGCGATCCAGCGGCTCGACTCGATCGACGCACCCGGCCCCCAGAATGAGAACAGCGGAAACGGCCCGAGTTGGCGTTGAAGCAGGTCGCGCAGCTCGGCCGGGTGGCTGTAGCAGTCGGGGATCTTCTGCCCGTCGGCGCGATATTGCGGCCGCGGCGTGACGGACCAGTCCGCCGACGAGTACATGTTGTACCACCAGAACATGTTCAGGCACGTGAAGGAGGGATCGCGCCGCCGCGCCGTCTCCCACACCTTCTCGCCGCCCACGAGCCGGTTCGACTGTTTCCAGAACTGCACTTCGCACTGCGTGCGGTCATACCACCCGTTGCCGACGATGCCATGCTCGCGCGGCGGCAAACCTGTGAGCATGCTCGACTGTACGCTGCACGTCACCGCCGGCAGCACCGGCCTGAGCCGCTGCGTTCGCCCCGCGCCGGCAAACGCGCTGAGGCGCGGCGTGTGCTCGCCGACGAGCGATGCGGACAATCCGACGATGTTGATTACCGCAGTCGAGTGCGCCATCTCAGGTTCCTGCGATCCACTTCTGCCCGATCAGCGTGAGCAGGAAGCACGCACCGGCGGCCAGAGCTGCTTCGGGCTGGTCCAGCCGCGTGAGATGATACAGATCGAGCAGCGCGATGCCGGCGATCCACCCCGCCACGGCTCGGCCCACGTTCCGTTGCGGCTGCTGCACGTACATCGCCACGCCGAGCGTCCAGATGAGAAACGCCGCGCGGCCGAGGATTGTCAGCCACGCCGGCGCACTGCTCGACACGAATTCGCCGAACACAACCGAGCACATCGGCAGCAGCACGATGATGGACTCGAACTTCACGCGATCGCTTCCCGCCTCACTACGCGCCACCAGCGAGAAGCTCAGCACGTAGGTCATCAGCGCCACAGGCAGAAGCAGCGGCTCGCTCCACTGCGGCGACCAGCCCGCCGCTATCGCCGCCGTCACATAGACCAGGCCGCGGCACAGGCCCATGAGCGCCACCGACACCACCGTGCGCGCGTGAATGATGTCGTACAGAACAATCGCGATCATGAGGACAAAGCCCCACGCGAGCGCCATCAGGTCCTGGGTGGCAAGAATGCCCAGCGCTGCGAGGAAGCAGGCCATCACGAACATCGCCGCAGCGCTGCGCGTGACGCGCCCGGATGGGATCGGCCGGCTCGGCCGCTGCCGCCTGTCGATCTCAACGTCCATCACGTCGTTGAACGCCATGCCGCCGATGTAGAGCAGCAGCATGGCCAGCGCCGTCAGCGCCGCGCCGGACCACGCCCCGTCGCCGCCCGCCGCCAGGCCGATCGCCCAGCCCACGAGAACATTGCTCACAATCGTCGGCGCGTTGGAGAGCCGCATCAGTTCCAGCCAGGCTCGGATGTTCATGCCGCGGCCTCGCACGCGATGCCCAGGCGATCCAGCTCGCCCAGCAGCCACCTCATCTCGCCTGATATCCCCTCGGCAATGCTGCCGGGGCGCTCGCGCTCGGGCAGAACACCCCACGTGTACGTTTCGATTTCGAGATCGCGCACGGGCGCTTCTGCGAGCAGTTGAAGACACTCGGTGATGGCGGACTGCGTGGTGCCCAGCGGCCCCATGTGTTCCGAACTGATCGGCACGTGGTAGTGGATGCGCCACCGCTCCGCTCTGCCGGAAGGCGGCTGCGCCAGCGCCGCGGGAAGATCTTCAAAGAATGTCCGGATACCTTCCCGCTGGATGCTCGTCTGGTGCAGGTATCGATCTTCGGCGAAGGGCTGCAGAGATCGGATCAGATCCTCTCGCGCCTCATCGTCGGCCGGAGCAGTCGCCTCGATGGCGCTGGAGACCTGCACTTTGCCGATCGCGATGCCTTCCGCGGCATAGCGGTTGAGCGCTTCCCGCTGCGTCTCGAACATGACCGCGGCGTGACAGACATCATGGCACACGCGGATGTGGCGGCGGATGATCCGCTCCTCCGCGGCGCACGTGCCGCTGAGCAATTGCTGCCGGTAGAATCGGCAGAAATCGCTGCTCGTCGAGAAGATACAGCCGGGCTCAGGCTCGATGTCGAGATGAACCAGCCGCCCGGTCTCTCCGGCGATGCGGTTCAACTCGGCGGCGGCGATTCGCAACTGATGAACCGCCGCCTGGGCATCGACAGCCGCGCACGGCTCACCCGGCCAGCCGAGCGGCAGCGTCGATATGCCGGCGTGCTCACCCTCATCAATGAGCGACGCGAGAATGCGCGCCAGTTCGAGCGTGTACACAAGCCGGCGCGGATCGCTCCAGGACGGTTCGTAGACCCGATGCTTGACAACCGGGTCGTGAAAGTCGCCGTAGGGAAAGCCATTGAGCGTGAATACGCGCAATTGGCGCGCATCGAGCCATGCTTTGAACGCATCGATGTCGGCGGGGGAGTCGAGTTCCAATGCCGAACCAGCTGAGAGCCAGAGGCCGACATTCAGTGCGCCGTCGGGTGCGATTTGCTCGCGGATGGCCACGGCGTGTCGATCCAGTTGATCGCGCGTTTCAGCAAGCGTCCGCCCGGGATGCACGTTGGTGCAGTACCCAACTCGCCTGGCTGGCAGCGGATCAGCGCTCATTGACCTTGAATTTCGGCGATTGACTCAGAAACGTCTGAGGATTCTGCAGCGATACGCGCCGAACCAGGTCTTCCGTATGACCGCGCCGGCGCAACTCCACCTGGCACTTGGGCACCGCCAGCGGGTCGCTGATCCCCCAGTCGCCTGCCGAATTGATCCAGATCCGCTCCGTGCCGTACATCTCGAAAATGTCCGCCGCGCGCTGCGGCGTGCACTTCGTGTCGGGATACAGCGTCATTCCCGCCCAGAAGCCGGCGTCGAGCACCATCTGCACCGTGTGCTCTTCCACGTGGTCGATGAGCACGCGACCGGGGTCGATCCGGCTGTTGCGCCGGATGGCATCCATGATCAGCCGCGTTCCCTTGCGCTTGTCTTCGAGATGAGGCGTGTGCACGAGAATGAGCTGGTTCCGCTGCGCCGCTAGTTCGACGTGCGCTTCGAAGATCTCAAGTTCGTTGCGGCTGTTCTTGTTCAGACCGATCTCTCCGATGCCCAGCACGTTGGGCCGATCGAGAAAATCGGGAATGAGCGACATCACTTCGCGCGCTAAGCCCGGGTCCTCGGCCTCCTTCGGATTGATGCACAGCCAGGTGAAGTGGCGGATGCCGAACTGCGCCGCCCGGCTCGGCTCAGATTCGGTGAGCTGCCGGAAGTAGTCGTAGAAACCCCTCGGGCTCGACCGGTCGAACCCCGCCCAGAAGGCCGGCTCCGTGATGGCCAGGCACCCCGCCTGCGCCATGCGCTGGTAGTCGTCGGTCGTGCGCGAGACCATGTGAATGTGCGGGTCGATGTAGGTCATCGCGCGCCTCGCTTCACGCCGGGATAGACGCCAAAGGCGCCTTTCATTCCCGCAGCCGACTCGAGCGGCTGGTCGGTCGGATCGCTGAAGTGGTCGAGCACGCGCTTCGCCCGTTCGCCCTTGCCGTCGAGCACGATGCGCATGGCTTCCTTGAGTGCCGCGACTCGAAAGTCCTCATGCCCCAGATCGTCGGATGCCCGGTCAAGCCGATCGAGAAATGCCGCGAGGTCGAGCACCTTGGCGCGGTGTTCCATGAAATAAAGCTCGATCACCTTCGAGCGCGTCGCCGGGCAGGATGGCGTTGCCGTGGCCATGCGATCCTCCTTCGTCTCGGGAGATGCGTTCCAGATGTACTCTACGAGCGCTGCGCTTCGCCTGCTTCGCCCGCGAGGCGCTCGATGGCCTCGGCCAGGACGGCCCGGTCCATCGCGTGCACGTCAAAGGCGCCGCCGATGCCGCGCAGCATGGCAAGCGTGAGCCGCCCGCCGAGGTGCTCGCGGAACTCTTCAAGCCCGGCGAGCAGCTCATCCGTGCGCCGAAGATGAGGATGAAAGGTCGGCAGTCCGAGAGTTTGAAGTACGCTCACGATGCGGCGCAGGTCCGCTTCGCTCAGCCAGCCCTGCAGCATGGAGTACGTCGAATCGAGTGCGAGACCGATGCTCACCGCTTCGCCGTGGCGCATTTCGAAATCGGTCATCTGCTCGAGCTTGTGCGCGGCCCAGTGGCCGAAATCGAGCGGCCGGGCCGCGGTGAGTTCGAACGGATCGCCGCCGGTGGCGATGTGCGCCATGTGCAGTTCGGCCGAGCGCCGGATGACGCCTGCCGCGGCATCGCCATCGCGTGCGGCCAGCCGTGGAGCCGCATCACTCAACTCCTCAAAAAAGCCCGCGTCCTTCACGAGCGCCACTTTCACGCACTCGCTGAACCCCGCGCACCAGTCGCGGTCGCTCAGCGTCGCGAGCAGGCTGAAGTCGTTAATGACCGCCCACGGCGGCGCAAACGTGCCAAGGAAGTTCTTCTTGCCGAACGCGTTGACGCCGTTCTTGACGCCAACGCCCGAGTCATCCTGTGCAAGCACGGTGCTGGGCATTCGCACGAGTCGTACGCCGCGATGCGCCACCGCCGCGGCAAAGCCCACCACGTCGAGCACCGCGCCGCCGCCGATGACCAGCACATACGAACGGCGGCAAAGTCCGGCGTCATGGATCGCCGCCACCGCGCGATCGAAGATGGCGCGGTCGTTCTTGGCGCGCTCGCCGCCGGGGATCAGCACCGGCCGCCCGACGAGTTCGAGACGATCCGAGTGGGCCTCGGCGTAGGCCGCGATGCGATCGACAACAGAGGGCGAGACGTCCGCCAGGCCCTGATCGACAAACGCGAGCACCCGCGCGCGGCGCAGGGCGGAGTCGATATCGAAAGCGTCAGCCAGCAGGGAGTTGGCGGGCGAGAGGGCATCGAACGTAAAGCGCAGCCGGAAGCACCAGTCGGTCGAGAAGTGCGCATCGACGCCGCAGTCCTGGCGATCGAAAGCAGCGGGCAGCGCGTGGTCCGGGTGATCGGACAATGTCGAAAAGCCCTCTTGCGGCGAGGTGATACGGGAGTTTGGTACGATCATTGAACGATAGGCCCCGGCCCTGTGCGCCCCGCAGGTGAGTTCGAAGGCAGCCCCCGGTGTGAATGTCGCCGGCGCTCCCGGCCCTTGCACGCGAAGCGGTGTTTCGCCTCGCGTCGCCGGCCGGCTGGGCCGCCGAATCGGGCGCAGGGCAATGCCCCCCGAAGGACTCGAACCTTCGACCCGCTGATTAAGAGTCAGCTGCTCTACCAACTGAGCTAGGGAGGCAGGGGGCCAGGGCAAGCCGGGCCGACTGAACTCAAGCGTACCGATTCGCGGCGGCGGGTCAAGTGGGCATCGAACACGCGCCTTGACTGAATCACCGATCCGAACTACCTTTGAGGACGTGTTTTTGCCGTTTTCACGCGGCCGCCGGCTGGTTGGCCGCGCCCGTCCGCGGGCCGGATTCGGCACAACCCCGCGCTATCATTGACCCGATCTTTGCGAGGCCTTCGGTCATGCATCCCACACATCGAACTTCACCCGGTCGCAAGCGCCGGCGTCGTGCCCACCACGCTCTGCGCGGCGAACACACGACGCTGTGCCCCAACTGCGGCGAGAACAAACTGCCGCACTGCGCCTGCGCCAACTGCGGGTACGTTCGGCCCGGTCTCCAGTTGAAGACTGAGACTTCCGAGGAAGACTAAACCATGCGGATCGCCATCGACGTGATGGGCGGCGATCACGCGCCAGGCGCCATCCTCGACGGCGCGTTCGCGGCCCTCAAATCACTCGATCCCGGTGATGAACTCCTGCTCGTCGGCAAGGAGGCCGTCATCCGTCAGGCCATTGCGGCCGCGGCCATCACTGATCCGCGCTTGCGGGTTGTCGATGCGCCCGATGAGATCGGCATGGATGAGCAGCCCGTCGAAGCGGTCCGCTCCAAGCCTCGAAGTTCGATCGTCGTCATGTCCGAACTGGCCCATCGCCGGGCCGAAGACAGCGCCGATGTCATCATCTCCGCAGGCAACACCGGCGCCTGCGTCACCGCGGCCCAGATGTCGCTTCGCCGCCTGCCAGGCGTGCACCGGCCGGGCATCGCGGTCATCCTCCCCACGTTCGGCGGGCCGGTCGTGCTCTGCGACGTCGGCGCCAATCCCGATCCCCGGGCATCGCACCTGGCCCAGTACGGCCTCATGGGCGAGGTCTACGCCCGCGAGGTGCTCGGCATCGCCAGCCCGCGCGTCGCCATGATGAACATCGGCGGCGAAGAGGGCAAGGGCACGGGAATCATCAAGGCCACGCGCGACCTGCTTCGCGCCACGCCCGATCTCAATTATGTCGGCTACGTCGAAGGGCGGTCGCTGTTTGATCACGCCGCCGACGTCGTCGTTACGGACGGTTTCGTGGGCAACGTCGTGATCAAACTTGCAGAGGGTCTCGCTTCCGGCCTGTTCCGCACGATCGCGCGGGAAATTGCTGCGATCGATCCCAACCTGGTGGAACGGTTCAAGCCGGTACAGAAGCGCATTTACGCGCTGCACGACTACCACGAGCACGGCGGCGCGCCGCTGCTGGGCGTCAACGGCATCTGCATCATCTGCCACGGCTCATCCGAAGCGCGCACGATCACTAACGCGATACTCAAGAGCCGCAACATGGTCAGTCAGGGCGTGAACCAGGCGCTGGTCAAGCGCATCGCCGAAGCCGACACTAAGGTGGGTGTGGGGTGAGCGCAGGTCAGTGCGGGGTCGAGATTCTCAGCACCGGCATGGCGGTTCCGAGCACGGCGTTAACCAACGCCGATCTCGAGAAAATGATGGACACGAGCGACGAGTGGATCGTCCAGCGCACCGGCGTCAAGACGCGATACCGCAGCGATCCGAAACTCGGCGAAGACGTCACCTCGCTGTGTGAAGCCGCCGTGCGCCAGGCGCTGGGCCGCGCCGGCGTGGCCGCCAAGGACCTCGACCTGCTCATCGTCGCCACCTGCACGCCGGACATGACCTGCCCGAGCACCGCCAGCCGCGTCGCGGGCCGCATCGGCGCCGTCCCCGCCGGCTCGTTCGATCTCACCGCCGCCTGCAGCGGATTCGTCTACGGCCTGAACGTCAGCGACTCGCTCATCCGCCAGGGAGGCTACCGCACCATCGCTCTCATCGGCGCCGACTCGCTCACGCGCGTCGCCGACTACACCAATCGCAAAGTCAGCGTCCTCTCGGGCGATGGCGCCGGCGCCGCGATCCTGCGGCGCACCGACGATACTTCGCGCGGCTGCCTCTTCCAATCGATGTACTCCGATGGCACGCTCTGGGACTACCTCTACATTCCCACGCGCGAGGAGCACGTCCCGCCGGACGTGGACTGGAACGAAACCAAACTCGAGTACCTCCAGATGAAGGGCCGAGAGGTCTTCAAGTTCGCGGTTACGAAATTCCCTGAAGCGCTCGAGGAAGCACTGAAGAAGTCGGGTGTGGCGATGGACGAGGTGGCGATGATCATCGCCCACCAGTCCAACGCCCGCATCATCGAAGCCACGCGCAAACGACTCGCGATGCCGGAAGACCGCTTCTACGTCAACATCGATCGATACGGCAATACGAGCGCCGGCAGCGTGCCCATCTGCCTGCACGAACTGCGCGACGCCGGCCGCGTGCGCGCCGGCGACGTCGTCGCGTTTGTGGCGATGGGCGGCGGGATGACCTGGGGCACGAGCATCTGGCGCCTCTAGCCGCTCCACGGTTCTCCTCGGCGCGATTCCCGAAGACACAAAGGTGAGACGGATCACATGGCGGAAAACACCATCATTCTCTGTCCCGGTCAGGGCGCGCAGGTCGTGGGCATGGGCCGCGCCTGGGTCGAGGCGTCGGACGGCGCCCGCGAAACCTTCGCACAAGCGGACCGCATCCTCGGCGACTCGCTGGGCGCGCCGCTCTCAAGGATCTGCTTTGAAGGTCCGGTCGAGCGGCTCAATCAGACTGACGTCAGCCAGCCGGCCATCTACGTCACATCCGTCGCCTGCTTTCGCGCGGCCGGCGCCGAACTTGATGCGTCCGGCATCGCGGCCTGCGCGGGATTGAGTCTCGGCGAATACACCGCGCTGCACCTCGCGGGCGTCTTCTCGTTCGAAGATGGCCTGCGCCTCGTGGCGCAGCGCGGCCGGTTCATGCAGGATGCCGCAGAAGCGAGCAGCGGCTCGATGGTCGCTCTCATCGGCGCCGACGACGCCCAGGCGCACGAGTTGTGCGAGCGGGTGGCGCGCGGCCGCGTGCTCGTGCCCGCCAATTTCAACGCGCCGGGACAGATCGTGCTTTCGGGTGATGCCGACGCCTGTAAAGATGCGCTCGACGCTGCCGGTGAGATGGGGCTTCGCGCCACGCCGCTGGCCGTCGCCGGCGCGTTCCATTCGGCCCTCATGGCGCCGGCGGCCGGGCGCATGGCAGAGGCTCTGGCGGCGGTGCCGTTTGACGCCCCGGGATTCACCGTCGTATCCAACGTGACCGCTCAGCCGCACGGCAGCGACGCCGATTCCATCCGCCGCCGCCTCGTGGAGCAGATCACCTCGCCGGTGCGCTGGAGCCAGTCCTGCCAGTGGCTTGGGAACCACGTCTCGGGTCGCTATCATGAACTGGCTCCGGGCAAGGTGCTGACGGGGCTGATGAGGCGAATCAACCGCGAAGTGAAGGTGGTGAACCATGACCAGCCTGGTTCGTAAATCGCTGTCGCTGCTCGCACTTTGCGCCGTCGCGCTGCCGATGGCTGCATTCGTGACGGGCTGCAAGAAAGAAGAGCCGCCTCCGCCGCCGCCTCCGCCACCGCCGCGCGGCCCGACGACGGTCGACCCGAACGCCGTCGCCGAGTATCTCACGCTCGACCCGAAGGTCAGCCTCCAGAACGCCAAGCCGATGGAGTGCAGCGAGGAGGAGGTCAAGGCGATCCTTCAGTTCATGAGCGACTTCGCCGCAGGCGATGCTCAATCGCTGCGCACGAAGATGGACTCCACCGGGAAAAAGGTCCTCGATGATCTCGTGGACAGCGGTGTGTGGGAGCGCGAAACTTCCAAGATCGTCGAGGTTGATCTCATTGATCGCACATCCGTTCCGATGGGAGCGGGCAACGTCGTCTCATTCAGCGTTGTCATGCCCCAGAAGGGACGCGTGCAGCAGGAGTGGCTCGTCACGCAGCGCGGCGACACCTACACCTTCGCCCCCTTCGCTGTCGTTCCCGTGAGCACACAGGCGATCAAGGCGGCCGAGGCAGCACTCAAGGCCGCACAGGGTGGCGAGCAGGGTCAGAACGGCGAACAGCCGCCCGACGACCGTGACCGCAACCGCGATCCACGCCGGCGCGTTCCGGAGCCGACCGATCCGGGCAGTCCGCCGCCGGGCAAGAGTCCGGGTTCGCCGTAACGTCGGTTCAGACAACAAGTCTCGGGGTTGGGATGGCAATGAGCGACGAGAAGCGCGTGGCTTTCGTGACCGGCGCCAGCCGGGGCATCGGTCGTGCCGTGGCGGAGCGTCTGGCCTGCGAGGGCCGGCACGTGGTGCTCGTCAGCCGCACGGCCGGCCCGCTGAACGATCTGAAGACATCGATCGAATCCTCCGGCGGCTCAGCGACCGCCGTCTGCTGCGACGTGGGCGACTCAAAAGCCCTGGCCGACGCCGTGAGCGACACCGCTCGTTCCCTGGGTCGGCTCGACATTCTCGTCAACAACGCCGGCATCACCCGCGACGGCCTGCTGCTGCGCATGAGCGATGAAGATTTTGACGAGGTCATTCGCGTCAATCTCAAGTCGGCCTTCGTGGCCTGCCGGGCCGCGGCGCGTCCGATGATGAGCAACCGCTGGGGCCGCATGGTCAACATCAGTTCCATCTCAGGCCGCGTCGGCCGGGCGAGCCAGGTGAACTACTGCGCTGCCAAGTCGGGGCTCATCGGCATGACCAAGGCCATCGCCAAGGAGTTTGCGACCAAGGGCATCACCGCCAACGTGGTGGCGCCCGGGTTCATTGAAACGGACATGACCGCCGACCTGCCCGATCTGGTCAAGGAAGAAGCCCGAAACATCACCCCTATGCGGCGCTTCGGCCAGGCGCACGAAATCGCCGCGGCGGTAGCCTATTTCACCGCCGAAGACGCCGGGTTTGTCACCGGAGAAGTGCTCGCCGTGGCGGGTGGAATGGGGATGTGACCGCGGAGTTCAAGACCTGCGTGCCCGGCTCTGCCAATCGTGCTTTCACGAGGCGTCGGGGCTTGTAGGCTGCGGTGCGGACGGCTATATTTCTGCCCCTCGCTGCGGGCGCGACGCTTCGTCAGATGAGTGGAAACGAACGTACCAAACCCCCTGAGGAGATTCGAACGTGCAAGAATCCGAAATCGAAGCCAAGGTGATCAGCATCGTCGCCGAGCAGATGGGCGTCGACAAGGCGCAGATCACCCGCAACACCAGTTTCGTCAACGATCTCAACGCCGACAGCCTCGACACCGTCGAACTGGTCATGGAACTCGAAGACGAGTTCGAAACTTCGATTCCCGATGAGGAAGCGGAGAAAATCCAGACCGTTGGACAGGCCGTCGAATTCATCATGAAAGCGACGTCCGGCGGCGAGTGAGCCTCCGTACAATCCCCCGCAGCGCCGGTGCTGCGGGGTCGCCCCGCAGCCGCGTCATGCCGGCCGCAGGTTCGATTCTCCGCCCATGCAGTCCACGCGCCCTCCCATATCCGTTCCATGAGCACTCAACCCTCACGTCGTGTCGTCGTCACCGGACTGGGGGCGATCTGTAACGTCGGGCACAACAGTCTGGACATCTGGCAAGCCATGCGCCAGGCCCGGCCCGCCATGCGCCCCATCGAACGATTCCAGGGCGAGCGCTGGGCCGTCAAGTTCGGCGGCGAAGTCGTCGACTGGGATGGCACCGACCGCCTCGAACGCGGCGAACTCAAACGCCTCGACCGATTCACCATGCTCGGCCTCTACGCCGCCGTCGAAGCCGTGCAGGACTGCGGCATCGACTTCTCCAAAGAGGATCCGTTCCGCTGCGGCGTGGTCATCGGCTCGGGCGTCGGCGGCGTCAACACCATCGAAGAATACATCGAGAAGATGCACGTCAAGGGGCCTGATCGCGTCACGCCCTTTCTCGTGCCTCGCCTCATGGTCAACGCCTGTTCGGGCAACGTCTCCATCCGCTACGGCCTCAAGGGGCCCAACAGCGCGCCCGCCACGGCCTGCGCCTCGGCCGCCAACGCCATCGGCGATGCTTTTCAACTCATCCAGGACGGCGATGCCGACGTCATGGTCACCGGCGGCGCCGAGGCCGCAATGACGCCGCTGTGCATGGCCGGCTTCATGGTCATGCGGGCGCTCTCCACCCGCAACGACGATCCCAACCACGCGTCGCGCCCCTTCGATCATGATCGCGACGGCTTCGTCCTCGCAGAGGGCGCCGGGATTCTCGTCATCGAAGAACTCGAGCACGCCAAAAAACGCGGCGCCCGGATCTACTGCGAACTGCTCGGCTTCGGCTCATCCGGCGACGCCGGCCACATCACCGCGCCCGATCCCGAAGGCATCGGCGCCGCCCGCTGCATGGTGCTCGCCCTCAAAGACGCCGGCCTCAAGCCCGAGCAGATCGATTACATCAACGCGCACGGCACCTCCACGCCACTGGGCGACGCCGCCGAGGTCATGGCCATCAAGAGCGTGTTCGGCGAGCACGCGAAAAAGCTCGCCATCAGTTCCACCAAGGGCGTCACCGGACACACCCTGGGCGCCTCGGGCGGCATCGAGAGTATGGCCGTCGTCCGCACCATCGCCGAGCAGGTCATCCCGCCCACGGCCAACCTCGACCACCCCGATTTCGATCTCGACTTCGTGCCCAACCACGAGCGCAAGGGCACCATCCGCTACGCCCTCAACAACAGCTTCGGCTTCGGCGGCCACAACGTCACCCTCGTCTTCGGCCGCTATCCGAACTGACCGGTCACCGGCTCGGACTTGCCGGAATGACGGACTTGCGCCCGCGAAGCGCCCTCAATTCCATCCATTTTTCCCAATTGCTCTTGCACCTGCCCGCAAGATCGGTTAGGTTGTATTGTGCCTTTGCTGCCGCCCGGGTCGGGGAGTCGTTGCCCGCGGGTGGATCTGGTTCTGGTTCGAGGGGGATTCAAGCAAGTCCAGGCGACATCCCAAAGCATGCCAAACAAGCGCACCAGTCGATTGCGGGCCGTGAACGATCTGCCCGCGCCTTCCTGACGGGAGGCAAGGGCATTCTGGAACGTGCTGAGAGCAGGGGCAGGAGGTTCCGATGCTTCATTCAATCTTGACAGCGGCATTCGGCGCAGCGCTCTGCGTGCAGACGTCACCTGACTCGAACCCGCCGCGATTCGCCATCGTGACGATTCCGGGGTTGGGAGGGGAATTCACCAGCGCACGTGGCATCAATTCGGTCGGACATGTTACGGGAGGCGCCTATCTCTCGAACAATGCCACCCACCGCGCGTACATCTACCGGGACGGCGCAATGACGGAATTGCCGCTGCTGGCAGAGGGCCGCGACGCTCTCGGCCGGGCGATCAACGACCTCGACGAAGTCGCCGGCGAGACGTACCTTACCAACGGCCGCTTGGTGACCGCGACGCTCTGGGACGCTCAGGGCCGCGTAAGAGATCTCGACACGTGGCAAACCCATTATTCAAAGGCGTGGGCGATCAACGACGCCGGAGAAGTGGCCGGCGACGCTAACGATCCGTTGGTCAATGAGCTCCGGCGAGCCATCTTGTGGAAAGACGGGCAGATGATCAGTCTCGGCGTGCTGCCGTTGCCGGGGCATGATCGCTCAACTGCGAACGATATCAACGAAGTCGGCGAGATTGTCGGTCTATCAAGCGGCGACGTGAGCAGAGCATTTCTGTGGCGGAATGGCGACATGGAGGAATTAGAGTGGGCCGACGGCGAAACCACTAACGCGCAAGGGATGAACGACCAAGGACAGATCGTCGGGTCCGCCGACTTTGAACGGAAGGCGGTTCTCTGGAACAACGGCATCCCGCAGACGCTCCGTCTGCGGCCGAATGATCGATACAACATCGAGCCCTTTCATGTCAATAACGCTGGCCACATCGTCGGCCATGTGCAGCGCAGCCCCGGCGGTAACAACATCTACGTCTTCTGGCCCAGTGCTCAGGCCCCCTACACCGAAGTGCAGGATCTTCTTCCTCCCCAGTCGCTCTGGCGAAGAATCGAAACCGTCGATGACCTCAACGACTCAGCGCAAATGGTCGGGCACGGCAAGCGCGGCGCCGACAGCGGCTTTGGCGTTGGCCACGCCTTCCTCCTCACCCCCGTCAACTGGACGTTCACGCTCGAAGCGCCCTCACCTGGCATCGCCGGTGTGAGCAACACTCTGCGCATCACCGGCGTCACGCCCGGCGCGACCGTCGGCTTCTACTACTCCATCCACGGCGGCGGCGCCGTCATCCCGGGCTGCACCATCCAGCAGAACGCCCTCCAACTTGAGAGTCCGACGCTCATCGGCACTGCCATCGCCGACGGCAACGGGACCGCCACCATCACCCGAACCGTCCCATTGATCGCGCAGAACAGGTCCATCCTCTTCCAGGCCGTGGTCCAGCAAGAGTGCGCGATCAGTCAGTTGGTGGTGCATCAGTTCGAGTAGGGCGGTGACGCCGGAAGGGGAGACCTTCAAAGCCCCTCTCCGAGCCGGGAAAGCGCCGCACCACTTACTTCTCTTACGCCGCCGGGCCCGGCTCGATCAGGTCGCGCGTGGCGCGGCCTTCGCGGATCGGCCGCAGCGTCACCTTCACATCGCGGTACGCCCGCCCGCGGCGCAGGCGCAGCGTGACCTCTTCGCCGTCGCCGCGCTTGAGGATGTCGGCGACGATTTCTTCGACGGCGTACATCGGCCGCTGGTTGATGGCGGTGATCACATCGCCGGCGCGGATGCCCGCCTGCAGCGCCGCTCCGCCGGGGTTCACATCGAGTACGAGCACGCCGTCGTTGGCCGCCTGGTCCGCCAGCCACACGCCGATCGAGGGCTGCCCCCAGCGCACCTCTTCGGGAATCTTCTCCTTGCCGCCCAGCCACAGCCGGTAGTCGAGTTCGATCTCATCAAGCGGTTTGTCGAAGAGGCGTTCGAAGGCGAGCGCGCCGCTGCGGTCTTCGCTGCACGTCGAGAGGTAGAGCCGGTACCACTTCTCAAACAGCCCCTGCTCAGCGAGGTACTGAAAGATCGCCCTCGCCTCGGCGTACTTCGCCCCGGCCCGGATGCGGTTAAACTTTCGATCTTCCTGCGCAAAGAAGTCGCGCCACTTCGTGAGCGCAGCGCTCCGCTTGAGGTTGATGGCGATGTTGATGCGGGTGTTGTCGAGTACGCGGTAGTGGCCGCTCTCGTCGGTGTCGTACATCTCGAACATGGAGGCGAGCCCCTCCTGGATCCACATCGGGTGATCCTGGCTGAGCCGGTCCATCTGCGCGTGGTGCAGCACGTGCGTGAGTTCGTGGCGCAGCGAAGGCCCGATGTCGCGCAGCACCAGCCGGCGCGTGTCGTGGTCGTAGAACCCGGCGACGCGCACCGAGCCGATCATCTCGTCCGCCTTTTCGGGCGTGGGGACCATGACGAGTACGTACGAGTTCGGCGGGCCATCGAAGATCGTGTCGATCTGCATGCGGAACTGCCCGCTGATCGTCTTGCGCATGTGCTCGAACGTCTCGCGGTCCAGGTTCGTCGCCAGCACGAGGCGCAGATCATCATCGCGCTCGACAATCGCATCGGCGCCGAGCACCTGCCGCGACCACTGCTCCATGTACTGAGCCGCCTCGCCATAGCGTTTTTCGACCGAATCGATCAGCGCTGCATAGCGCGGATCATCGCGCAGCGGCGCAAGGTCGGCGTCGTGCTTGAGGTGCTCGAAGTTGACAAAGCCGAACTGTACCGCCCGGTCGAGCAGTTGAAAGGCCTCATCCTTGTAGCCGAGTTTGGTGACGGCGCAGGCGCTGTTGTAGAGCGCCTGGGTGTCGCGCGGCTCAGCCTGGAGGATCTCGAGCCACAGCGCCAGCGCATCTTCCGTCTCGCCGCTCTCGTACTTCTCGATCGCCTGCTCGTGGAGTCTGGCGATCGCTTCGGCGTCGAGCGGAGACGCCGGAGCCTGGGCAGGGGGGCCCGGCGGCGGCTCCTGCCTCGCCGAGGCGCTGCACGCACCGGCCATCGCCAGCGCCGCGGCGGCGCGCAGCATGATTCGGCGGATGACGGCGTGCAGTTGATCTCTCATGCGAACTCCTGTTGCCGCGGCGCGTGGGTTCAGTGCGGTCCATCCTGCTGTGCGGCCCGCTGTGCGAGCACCTTGGCGATGGCTTCGGGCAGTGCCTGCAGTTCCAGCTCGAACACCCGGGCCCCGAGCGTCGCCGCCGTATCGCCCGGCTGCACGGGACATGATTTGCACAGGATGATCGGCCCGTGATCGTACTCATTGTCGGCGAAGTGCACGGTGCAGCCCGACTCGGTGTCGCCGCACTGCAGGACGGCTTCGTGCACGCGCTGGCCGTACATCCCCTTGCCGCCGTGGCGGGGCAGCAGGGCTGGATGGATGTTGATCACGCGCCCGGCGAAATCGTCAGGGATGACGAGCAGTTTGAGGAATCCGGCCATGACGACGAGGTCCACGCCGACCCGCCGCAATGCGTCGAAGACCGCCCGCGAAAACGTTGCATCATCCGCATAGACGGATCGATCGATGATGACAAACGGCAGATTGAATCGCCGCGCCCGGCTGATGCCGCCCGCCTTCGGGCTCGACGAGATGACCAGTGCGATCTCGCACTCCAGCCGTCCCTCGCGGATGCGCTGGGCGAGGTTCTCGAGCGACCGGCCCGAGCCGCTGATCAGGACGCCGATTGAGGGCCGATATCCTGCAATGGTTTGTGAACTGTGGGCTTGCGTCATCCTGGCTCGCGGGTGTGGGAGTATCCGGCGTTCGGGGGAGGTCGATGATAGCGGTGGAGGCGGCCGGCGCGGCTTGTCCGGACGCGACCGGGCTGCCCTCGCCTATGATCTGCGCAATGAACAGCACGCCCGGGGGCCGTGGGCTCAGGCCGCGCCCGGCCTGGTCCAGGAAGGGAAGTGCATGACCGCTGGAGGCAGCGGGCGACGTGGTTTCACTCTCATTGAGTTGCTCGTCGTCATCTCCATCATCACGTTTCTCATCGGCCTGCTCCTGCCGGCGCTGTCGCGCGCCCGCGAGGCGGCCCGCACCACCGCGTGCATCAGCAACCTCCGCCAGATCGCCATCGGCGTCGGCCTCTATCTCGACGAGTTCAACGAGGGCCTGCCGGTGGGCGAGCCGCTGGGGCCGACCTACCGCGGCTTGACCTTCGGCGGCAAGTGGGCCGAGGAGAACAGCCTGCTCCGCGGCGGCCTCCTCGCCGCGCCCAAGCCCTACGAGCGGCCGCTCAACCGCTACGTGCAGTCGGGCGTCAACCTCGGCAGCCCGATCGAGCCTGATCCCGTCATCGACGCCATCGAGCTGCCGCTCTTCGCCTGCCCGTCGGACAAGAGCTTCAACTACCAGGAAGCCTTCTACGCCACCGAAGCCCGCTTCGGCCTGAGCGCCTACGACTCGGCCGGCACGAGTTACTCGTTCAACGTGTTCTGGGCGCTCGATCCATCGCCCGAGAGCGCCCGCCGGCGCGTGCGCTCGCTCATTCTCAACGACGCGAGCCGCTACGTGTCGGTCATGGATGACTCGGCCGAGTGGGCGTTGTGGTTTCACCGCACCAATTCGATCCCGCATCACGGCACGGTGGATCGGCACTCGATGCTCTTCTACGACGGCCACGCCGGGCAGATCGACATCGATCCTGCGGATCTGATCACCGCCACCTACATGGTCGCGCTGCAGCAGTACGAGCCCTGAAATTCAGCGGCCTTCGGCGCTCACGCCAGTTCCGGGAACATCTCGCGCACGACCTTGACGAGGTCTTTCACGTGGCTGATCGACTCAGCCATGAGCTTCTTCTCGCCTTCGTTCAGGTCGATCTCGATAATGCGCTCGACTCCGGCAGCGCCCAGCACGCACGGCACGCCGACGAAGTAGCCGCCCACGCGGTACTCCTTGTCGCAGTAGCCGGCGCACGGCAGGATGCGCTTCTTGTCCTTGACGATCGCTTCGACCATCTGAATGACGCCGCTGGCCGGTGCGTAGTAGGCGCTGGTGCCCATGAGCTTGACGATCTCGCCGCCGCCGACCTTGGCCCGCTCGGTGATCTCGTTGAGCTTGGCCTCGCTGATGAACTGCGTGATGGGGATGCCCGCGATGTTCGTGTAGCGCGGCAGGGGCACCATGTCGTCGCCGTGCCCGCCCAGCAGCAGGGCGTTGATGTCCTCGACGCTGAAGCCCGTCTCCATCGCGAGGAACGTGCGGAAGCGCGCCACGTCGAGGCAGCCTGCCTGGCCGACGATGCGCTTGGTCGGAAAGCCCGTCGTTTTCCACGCGGTGTACACCATCGCGTCAAGCGGATTGGACACGACGATGACGATCGAATCGGGCGCGTACTCGCGAATGTTCTCGCTCACGCTCTTGACGATCTTGACGTTGGTCTGGATGAGATCATCGCGGCTCATGCCGGGCTTGCGCGGCAGGCCGGCGGTGACGACGACGACGTCGGAATTGGCGATGTCCTTGTAGTCCGCGGTGCCGACGATGTTGCAGTCGAAGCGCTCGATGGGCGAGCACTGGGCGAGATCGAGCATCTTGCCCTTGACGAGATTCTCGGCCTGCGGGATGTCGAGTACGACGATGTCGCCCAGTTCCTTGGATGCAGCCCAGAGGGCGCACGAAGCGCCGACGTTTCCACCACCAATGATCGAGATCTTCGCACGTGCGGGCATGATCGCCTTCCTTCCCGGAAAAAGACGGACAAGCGGATATCAAGCGCATCATAGCCCGCCACGGCAGACGCGCTGCACGCCAGCGCCGCGGCCCGGCCAAATCAGGGAACTCACCGGTGCTTCAGATCGAGAGCACGCGCCTGTCGGGTACAGTTAGGTCCGTGAACGCCCCCCGCAGACTGCCGGCTTGCCCGTACTGTGACCGATGGTTGCACGGCCATCAGGGCCGGACCTGCCTGGGGTGCGGACGGATAATCGACTGGAAGATGGCGGTACGAGGCCAGCGACTCACGGCGCGCGTCCTCGGTCTTCGATACGCGTGCGCTGGCGCCGCTGCCGGGCTGATGTCAGCGGCCATCTGCGCCATCGGTCTGCGAGCCACGGGCGGTATGCAGGACTTCGTCGCCGGCTTCGGTCTCGTCGTGGCTTGCCTCGGCCCCGGATTGCTGTTCGGACTGATCGTGGTGATGCCACTGCTGCGCGAATCCGCTTTGATTGCGCTGCCGCTGTCGCGTGGCCTTATTTCCAGCGCTGCAGTTTTCTTTTTTGCCGCGGGCATCCGCGCTCTGCTGAGTCTCCTGCCGCGATCGGCCGAATGGGACGCGTTCGCGCTCGCCGTAGCCGGCGGATTTGGCGCCGCGGCACTCGTCAGACTGATCTATCCTCAGCTTTCGGATGACGATATGCTGCCGGCAATTCAGGAGCGGCGCTTGCTCAAGCATCGGGCCAGAGCAGCTGCCGCAGTGGGGGGCGGGGCGGCATGGCTCGCGGCCGCTCTTGCATCGGCGACTACGGCGTGGGTCGGCTTGCCCGCCATCGCTGGCGGCGATGAATTCCAGATCGCGTCCGTCATCGTCGCGTGGCAAACCGCTGTGGCCTGCCTGCTTGGCATTCTTGCTGCTGAGTTGAGTGCCGCGCGCACCATGGCCGGCGAGGGCGCTGCTCCGCAACTGAATGATGTGAGTTCGCAAGCCGGAGAGCGAGAACCCGGCGGCGGCGACAATTACGCCGACGCACGGCCGACGCCGGCGTGCGCGCATTGCGGTTACTGGCTGCGCGCTTTCACCGGCGACCATTGTCCGGAATGTGGCGAGCCGATCGACTGGGAAATGGCGTGGAGCGGCGAGTCACTCACGCCGCGTCATCTGGTGCTGAGATGGGCACGAGTCGGAGTGATTTCGGGCGCGATGAGTGCCGCAGTCATTGGTTTGGCGGTCCTCATGACAGCATCACTGATGTGGCCCCTGATGATGCTGGCGTTCATCTTGCTGCTCGTGGCGCCCGCGATCTGCTTTGGCATGATGGTGCTCGGCCCACTGCTTCAGGATGATGGCCCCGTCCTGCACTCGCGTATCCGTGCAATCAGTGCAGCATTGAGCACCTGGCTCGTCGGAATCACCATCGTTCTCTTTGGAACAACGCGCGATTCTCCACTCCTGCTGGCGCTCTCGGCGGCAGCCGCGGGTGCACTCAGTGCGCTGGCGCTGGAACACTACCTCGCGCGGCAGGCACACCCCATTCTCACGTTGGGTCAGCGCAGGTCCTTGCGCGACCTTTTCAATGAGCTTCTGAAGCCGATCGTTTCGTCCCGTCGTCCACTCTTGGGAGCGTGCGTCGGCGGCGCTGCGGCCGGCATTCCCATTGGGACATGGGCGCTGCTCAATCCGATGGCAACGATTCCGGATGTGGCAACTCTCGGCGGCTTCCTCTGCATCACCGCCACGTTCGCCCTCTGGCAAGCTGGGATCGCCGCGACGCTGGGCCTCTTCACCGCCAGACTCAACCCGCTCGCTACCTCTGCTCCAGAATCCGTGCAATCACCGCCTCATCATCCGTGAGCAACCCCGCGTCAACCAGGCGCGGGACCAGCACGGCCCAGTTTGGTTCCTGCGCGAACACGCGCTTGAAGATCGGCAGCGACTCCTCCACCTTGCCGCTGGCGACCAGCGTCGTCGCCCGCCAGAATGAAATCTCCACGATCTGCGGCTGAAGCTGTTCGGCCTTCGTGTACTCGCGGTTGGCCCCGTCGAAGTCGCCGTGCTCCATCGCCAGATCGCCCGCGTTCATGTGGTTGTACGCTCGCTGCACGCCGACGAGCCGTCGCAGTTCCTCGAGAGGTTCGGGATGATCCTCGACGCGCAGGTCAAAGAGTCGATCGACCCACGGCTTGCCAGTTGACGTGGGGGCGACGATCAGAATCGCCGCCGACTGCCGGCCGCGGATGTCGCCGCCTTCGGCCTGCGCCGCATCGAGCGCTGCGAGCAATCGATCGGCCAGATCGCCGTTCGCGGCAAGGTACGCATCCCCCATCGCCGGCCACACGGTGTCCTTCTCCATCAGGTTCGCCTGGCAGGAGAACTGCTGGTCGGTGTCAACGATGCAGCCCGCCGCGGCGATGCACCGCGCGCCGGTGTGCGCTGCGATGCCGCCGCGCGCATCGACCATCGCCACCTGCCGCACTTCGCGATTCTCATCTGAAGCGAGCAGTCCCGCCAGCGCCTCAGGCGCGCTGCGACCCAGGCGCATCATCTCGAGGCCCAGCGGCCCGTACGCCGGATCGACAAGCGACTGCGTCGCCACCGCGCCGACTCCCGCCTCGGCCCACGGCACGATGGGGCCGACCGAAAACCAGTGCGACTGCACCGCCACTCCCATCTGCCCCGTCGCCGGATCGCGCGCGACGATGGAGTACGTTGCCACCGGCCGGCGGAGTTCGCCCGGCGCCGTCGCGGCGCGAGGCGATGCAGGAACGAGGCTCGCGCGCCAGTCGGCGCGCTGCGAGCAGCCGGCGACCGCCAGGGCAATCACAAGTGACAGGCGCAGCATCGCAGTCCTCCTCTGAGCCAGAGGTCAGAATTCCGCGTGATACTACCAGGTCTGACGCCACAGAGCCGCCACGGGTGGCCGGCGCGTTCAAGCCAGTTGCGCCGCGATCGCCGCGAGGATCTCTTCGGGTTCACTCATCCGGCCGACGCCTTCGGTGCGGCAGGCCTGCCAGCCGCAGTCCGGGCCGATGATGCTAAAGCCGTCTTCGACGAGTTGCCTGAGCGCCCGCTGCGTCGCCGGCTGGTTCCACATGACCGCGTTCATCGAAGGCGCCAGCAGGCACGGCTGTTTGCTGCGATCTACCGCGGAGGCCACGAGCGACACGACGTCATCGGTGCGTCCCGTCGCCAATTTGGCCATCATGTCCATGGTGCACGGCGCAATGAGCATCACAGCGGCGCTGCGCGCCAGGCTGATGTGCTGCGGGTCGCTCGATTCGACGTGCTCCCACTGGCTCGTATACACGGGCCGGCCGGAGAGCGCCTGGAACGTCAGCGGCGTCACAAACCGGCACGCCGCGTCGGTCATCAGGACCGAAACCTTCGCGCCGGTCTGGGCCAGGCGGCTCACGACGTGTGCAGTCTTGTAGCAGGCGATGCCGCCCGTGACGCCCACGACGATCGCCTTGCCGGCGACGCGGCGGGCGAGATCGGACAGCGGGCTGTCGCTCTGGCCGTCACTCATGCATCACCGGTGAGCGGTGAAAGGATCGACGCGCTCAGAGCACTTCGGCGGGCGCGGCGCCCATCTCGGAGGCCGTGAGACGCTCGTAGGTCAGCAATCCCTGGCGGATCTCCTCGACCACGATTTCGAGGTCGGTCCGGCCGGCGCGCTCAACCAGCGGGCGGGCGCCATCCATCAACTGGCACCAGCGGCGCTGAATCATCGAGGCGAGGCGAAACTTGCCGCCGACCTTCCGCATCAGTTCATCATCCTTGAGCGCTTCGATCATGGGACGTGGTGACCTCCGGACAGTGGGATGGACCGCGGCCTGGCGGGCAATCGCGGCGGGCGCTGGCGAACTGGATGATAGGAGCGGCGGCGGGGCCGTTCCATGCGGTTATCGTGCCCGGCCGCCCTTGGCGGGGGAGGGCATCAGCGGAAATCGCGGCAGAAACTTCGTGATTTTGCGATGAGACCTCCGCCAGCCGTAGACGCGCGGCCGGAAATCTGGTACATTGAGTACAAGCGGGTTCCGGCGCGGCTGGGGCCGCTGAAGTGATTGAGAAGGTTCACAAGGAGAGTAGAAAATGCGCAAACTCGCACTTCTGGCATCGGCAGCCTGCTGCGTCGCCGCACTGGCGAATTCGGCACTGGCTCAGACCTACAACGAAAACTTTGACGACCCGTTCGGCGACTGGACCACCCGCTGGTTCTACCAGAACACCAACGCCGGCAACTACTACGTCGCCTCGGGCAACTGCGATGAAAGCTATCGCGGCAACAACCCCTGCGGCCTGTGGATCACCGACACGCAGACCTGCGGCGGGGGCAACGGCGGCCCGACCAGCACCATCACCTTCGACCCGTCCTTTGGCGCCAGCATCAGCTCCTTCGCCTTTGATCTGTCCGCGTACGTCGATCAACGCCTCACTATCTATGACATGAGCGGCAACATCGTCCTCGACGTGCCGTCGGTCACCCGCACCAGCAACGTGTGCGCCGGCTTCCGCTACACGGCCACGAGCAACAACGGCATCTCGCGCATCGTGATGGATTCGACCAGCAACGGCGGCAGCCAGATCGAAGGCAACACGGCCTGGGACAACATCGAAGTCATCGCCGGCCCGCCGAGCCTCTCGCTCAGCGTCACCGGCGCCTGCCCGGGCACCGTCACCGTCGCGTGGAACAACGCCACGCCCAACACGCAACTGGCCATCGTCTTCGGTCAGAACCAGGGTTCGACGATCATCCCCGGCGGCCCCTGCGCCGGAACGGAACTGGGAGTCCAGAACGGCGTGCAACTCATCCGCACGGTCAGCTCGGGCGCCAACGGCAACGGCTCGGTCAACGGCGCTGCCGGCACCGCAGCCTGCGGACGCTACCTCCAACTGGTCGAGGCGGGCTCGTGCGACACGAGCAACGTGGACCAGATCCCGTAACGCTCGACGAGTGCTGATTCACCTTGGCGCGCGGCTCCGCTCACCCGAGCGGGGCCGCGGCCGCTTTCTCATGGCCCGGCATCGAGGAATTCCGGGCTCGCAGCACCGCAAAGTCGTCATTTCCTGCAAGCCGCCCCTTGCAACTCTTGAGCCTTTGCGGTATAAACATCAGTGTCGCCGTTCGGCGGGACCGCGAAATGCGGCTCCAAACGTGGCCGACCGGCGGCGTCCATCAAACGTCTTTGAAGGAGAAAGAAATGAAATCGACTCTTGCGATCGGGGCCTTTGCCGCCTGCGCACTGCTCACCGCCGGCGCCGCCAATGGGCAGGTGACTTTCTACACCGGCACGAGCCAGATCGTCAACTCGGATGGGCTGCTCCATTTCAGCGACATCACCATGAACGGCCAGACGCTGGTGAACTACATGGACCAGGGCCTCACCGTTGACGTCAATGACTTCGCGTTCGTCTTCCAGCCCTGCGGATTCAACAATCCGAACATCTACTACCCCAACGGCGGCGTCACCGAGCGGATCACCATCACCAAGATCGACGGCAGCGACTTCTCGCATCTCGAGATGTTGCCTTCGCACGGCTTCTCCGGTTGCAGCGTCTACATGTGGGCCACGGCCTACCTCAACGGCAACCCGGTGCAGGACTTTGACGCCGACCTCTCGGCCGGTGTTCTCATCGGCTTCTCGGGCAACTTCGACGAATTGCGCATCGGCTCCTACCAGGACGCCGCCACGCGCGACACGCACAACGAAGGCGCCCTCAACGCCTTCGCCATCGACGACATGCAGCACGGCAACGCCGGCGGCGGCGGTTACACGCTCGACGTCACCGGCCCGTGCCCCGGCACCGTGACCGTCGCCTGGAGCGGCGCCACGCCCAGCGTCCAGCAGGGCATCGTCTACGGCGACAACCTCGGCACGACCGTCATCCCCGGCGGACCTTGCACCGGCACCTCGCTGGGCGTCCAGGGCAATGTGCGCCTCATCCGCACCCTCGGAACCGGTGGCGGCAGCGGCTCGGTCAACGGCAACGCCGGCAGCGGCGCCTGCGGCCACTACCTCCAGTTGATCGAAGCCGGCTCGTGCAACACGAGTAATCCGGACCAGATCTGATTCGAAGGTCGTTCAATCGGCATTCACCGGAACGGGCGGGGAATTCCCCGCCCGTTCCGCCTTTTCAGGCGTCGCCACATGCGCGCCGCGCATTATCGGCTCCGGAATTGAGCCGAAACGCACCGCAGTGCGGGGCCCGCGGCTTTACATCTGCTCATTCGTATCTCATACTTGATGGTCGCTGTTCCGGCGTGGCGATGCACAGCCCGCCGGACTTCACACAGGACCGTTCCATTCACGAGTGAGAAAGAGGGTTCGATTCATGCGTTCACAAGTGTGCGCGGCTCTCGCAGCCGGCGTGATCGGTTCCATCAGTTCGCTGGCGGCGGCCGACATCATCAACATCCAGGGGGATCCGAGCAACAGCTCTGAGGGATTCGGGAACTTCTCAGGCCTCATCCAGTACGAGTTCCAGTCCGGCGACACCGGCCTGCTCGACATCCAGTTGACCAACACGAGCGATCCCCTGCTGGGCGGCTTCATCACTGGTTTCGTGTTCAACATCGGCGCGCCCCGGTACAGCCAGGCTGATACCGCGGCGCTGCTGTTCTCTACGCATCCTTCCATCGTGAACATCCCTGGCCCAGGCGTCAACGCCATGCCGTTCGGCTACTTCAACGCCGGCGCAGGCATTGGCGGCCAGTTCGAAGGCGGCGGCAGCCCGAACACGGGCATCGGCGTCGGTTCGAGCGGTGCGTTTCAGTTCGAGGTGACCTCCGACTTCGCCAGCACGCTCACCGCGTCCAGTTTCATCGACGGACCCAACGAATTCAATTTCGTTGTCCGGTTCCGCGGCTTTGCCAACGGCGGCTCGGACAAGGTCCCCGTGCCGGCGCCGGCTTCGGCGGCCCTGCTGGGAATCGGCGCCGTCGCCGTCGGTGCGCGGCGTCGCCGGTCGAACTGACCGCCTTGCCGTCCCTGTCCCACTGAGTTCCTGACGCACTCCCGGCCCTCCGGGAGTGCGTCGCGCTTTCCGCCGGGGGTTCATCCGGATTCGCCGCGTGCGTTCCTCAGAGTCATGGTCAGTTCGGCCCTGCGGCCCTAGCATCGCGGACACGATCCGAGGGACTTCCCAGCGCCATGAGCACGACCGAACACGAGATCGACTTCAAGGTTCCCCGCACCACCGATTTTGACGGCCAAACGGAAGGGCCCGGCAGCAACGGGTTCGATCCGGCGCACCAGGTGGCGCTTTCGGGGATCGAACTCGAGGACGTCCAGACCGAGGAAATGCTCGTCAACATGGGGCCTCAGCACCCGGCCACGCACGGCGTGCTCCGCGTCGTCCTGCGAACCGACGGCGAACTCGTCCTCGAGGCCGTGCCGCACCTGGGCTACCTCCACCGCTGCGCCGAGAAGATCGGCGAGAGCATCCCGTACTACAAGTACATCCCCTACACCGACCGCATGGACTACGTCGCGGGGATGAACGAGAACTGGGCCTTCTGCATCGCCGTCGAGAGGCTCGCCGAGATCGAAGTGCCGCGCCGCGCCGAGTTCATCCGCGTCATCGTCGGCGAACTCCAGCGCATCGCCAGCCACCTGGTCTCTTTCGGCACCTACGGCCTGGACATGGGCGCCTTTACGCCGTTTCTCTACGCCTTCCGCGAGCGCGAGTACATTCTCGACCTGTTCGAGATGCTCTGCGGCGCCCGCCTGACGTACTCGTACTACACCATCGGCGGGCTCACGCAGGATGTGCCCGACGGCTGGCTCGACAAACTCACCGAGTTTCTCAACTACTTCGAGCCCAAGATCAAAGAGTACAACGACCTGCTCAGTTACAACCGCATCTTCACCATCCGCACCGGCAACGTCGGCGTGCTGAGCAAGGAACTCGCGATCGCCTACGGCTGCTCGGGCCCGGTCATCCGCGGCAGCGGCATTCCCTACGACCTTCGCCGCGACAAGCCGTTCTCCGTCTACCCCGAACTCGAGTTTGACGTCTGCGTCGGCACGGGAACGTACGGCACGGTCGGCGACTGCTGGGACCGCTACTGGGTGCGCATGCTCGAGATGAAAGAGTCGGTCAAGATCATCCGCCAGTGTCTGAAGATGATTCCCGATCCTTCGGATGACAGCGCCACCGGCGGGCGCCACCGCGTGAAACTGCCCAAGAACTTCAAGCCCGATCCGGGCGAAGTCTACGTCGAAATGGACAACCCGCGCGGCGTGCTGGGCTTCTTCATCGAGAGCCAGGGCCAGACTCAGCCCTATCGCGTTAAGGCGCGCAGCGGCGCGTTCTGCAACTTGAGCGTGCTGCCGGAACTCTGCGGCAACGTCCTGCTGGCGGATGTGCCGGCGATCATCGGCTCGATCGACATCGTCATGGGTCAGGTGGACAGGTAAGCCCGCTGCCTCACGGCCCGCGATCGAGCGCGCTCCACCCGCCGTCGCGGCGGAACATGCGGCCCTTGGTCTCGTAGACGTCGAGATAGGTCATCTTCTTGGCGTGTCCGTCGCCGAAGATCCACTGATTCGTGGCGGCGTCGTTGCGCTCCTGCTCGTGGCCGGGCTCGACATTGCCGTGCGCCGTGTTCTGGCACTGCACGAAATAGCAGCCGTGGAATCCGATGCGGCGGATGTCTGACTCGCGCCGCGTGTTGATACCCACGTTGTTCATGTCGCCGGCCATGGCGAACGTGTCAGGTCGCTTGACAAAATCCGTCCGGCACGGCGACATGTTGCGCTGCTCGGAGTTGGCTCCGTAATTCAATCCCGGCTCGTGGCTCAGCCCCATGGCGCCGGCGGGTGTGTCGCGGCCATAGTAGTTGAAGCCAAATGAATACACCGGAATGCCGTAGTTCGCTTCCTTCCACTTCAGCTTTTCGAATCCCGGAATGATGTCGTCGAACCCCGCATAAGTCGGATAGCGCTCCGGCGCGATGTCGCAGTCCCACATGTACTCATTGCCGGAGGTGAACTCCTTGAGCCCGCGGTACCACGAGTGTTCGAGCAGCAGGCTGCGATTGTCGGTGAGATAGCCCGGTGCGAAGTACTCCTTGTAGAACGTCGAGTACGCATACTGCGCCTGGCCGATCTGCCGCAACTGGCTCAGGCACTTGGTCTCCTTGGCCGCATACCGGGCGCGATGCAGCGAAGGCAGCAGCAGCCCGATGAGCAGCGCGATGATGGAGATCACCACGAGCAGTTCAATGAGCGTAAAGGCGCGGCGGACGCTGCGATGCGCACTTGTGCGACACTCGTGCATGAAGCCTCCCTCGATCTTCGCGACTGCGAGCGCAGCCGTCTGGTCCCTCGATCCGCGGCCCTCGGGCCGCCTGCTCATCATATCGAACCGCCTCGGGTTTTTCCCTGAGAAGTTCAACGCCGCGCCGGCGCGCTCGGATTCCCGGGCCCGCGCACGCCCTCCTAAACTGCCTCATGCAACCACACGATGAAGCGCTGCAGGTCGATCAACTCACGTGGGCGGCGCTGCTCGGTCGATGGCTCGACTTCGCCCGGGCGTCGGTCGCGTTGCCTCGCGACGCCGAGGGCCAGCGCTGGAAAGCGTCCGTCGCGCCGGTCATCACCCTGCAGGCCATCACCTTCGCGCTTGGGCAACTCAGCGACCTGCCCGAGGATGAGCGGGCTCTGGGCCTCGACCGCGCGGAAATCCTGCTCCGGCAGGAGTCCGGCCGACTCAATCAAACCTGGCGCGGCGAACCCATGCCGCCGCTGCTGCTCGAACTCATGAACGACGCGGCCGGGGCGCTTCGCGCCGCCATGCTCGGTTGCTGCATCGAATGGCTCGTGCCCGATGATGAATCCGAGCCGCGCGAGATCGACGATTATCGCCCGGCGCTCCATCGCCTCGCCGGCGCCGACTTCGACGGCTCGCTCCACCTCGCTTGGCCCGGCACGCTGCTCATCGCCGGCGAGCCGGTCGGATTCGCCGCCGGCCCCGACGTGCGCTGCTGCTGGCGGCGGCAGATCAACGCGGCCGACGCGACGCGCACTTCACTGCGCGAACTTGTCGAGGCGATTGCGCCTTTGCGAGCGCGCTACGTCGCGGCGCCGCGGCAGGTTTATCGAAGCGTCGACGAACAGGGCCGCATCATTGAAGACGCCGCAGCGCCGCTGACGGGCGACCCGCTGCCCGGCCAGCCACTGCTGCATCGCGTGTTTGATCGCGGCGACGTTCAGTCGCCAACGATTGACGCCAGCCGCTGGATCGCGCAGCAGCGCGCCGCCTGGCCCGCTGATGGGCTGAGGTTCAAAACAGACGATTCAAGCCCCGGCAGCGAACGCGCCACACGCAAACCCGAGCCCTGACCGTGAGGGAGGGTCTTCGCCGGCACACCAGCCCTTGCGCCGGCGGCCGAAACGGACGCGTGCCCCAAACCCCGTGCTAACGCGTGGGGCTCGGTTCAGTCATCATCCGCCTTAGCGCCGCGCGCCCGCATCCGCCTGCAGCGTCGATTCCTTCAGGAAGAGGTAGTACAGCCGGCCTTCCTGGTATTGCCGCCCGGCGATGAGTCCCGCCGCAGCGCCTTCGCCCATGTACAGATCGCCGCGGCCCGGCGCCTTGATCGCGCCGCCCGTGTCCTGGTCGAACATGAGTTGCGTGAACGGCTCGAACGTGCGGCCGAACGTGGGAATGCGCGTATCGACAATCACCGCCCCGCCGCGCGGGAACACTTCCTTATCCGTCGCGATGGTGCGCTTCTCCGTCACGCGATAGCCCAGCGAACCCGCCGGCCACTTGCTCGACTCGTACGCGGTGAAGAAGACGTACCGGTCGTTGTCGCGGATCATGTCGAGCACTTCCTGCGGGTGCGCCTTGTAGTAATCCTTGATGAATGGCAGGCCGACGCGGCTGGGATCGACGATGCCGCGTTTGATCATCGTCGCGCCCAATCCTGTGTACTCGCGCCCGTTGGTGCCGCTGTAGCCGAGGTACATCACGCTGCCGTCTTCGAGCCACAGTTTCGCCGAGCCGTTCACCTGGATGAAGTAGGCGTCCAGCGGGCTGCGCACGTAGACGAGTTCGGTGCCTGCGAGCATGCCGCTCTCTTCGATCTCGCGGCGCGTCGGGTATGGCCGCGTCGTGTTGCCCACGCGCTGGCCGAGCACCTTGCCGGTCCGCTCATCGACGACCAGATCCGCCGGCCGCGTGTAGAGCGGGAAGTTGAACTCGCTGCTGCGCGTGCGGCTGGCGTCGAAGTCCATGGCGCAGTAGCCCGTGAAGAGCACTTCGCCGCTGCCGTCCCAGCCGACCGATTCGTACAGGTCGAACCGGTCCATCACGCTCGCGACGTACTGCGATTGCGACGGGTTGGCCTGGAGGATCTCGAGCAGCGCATCGACGCTGGCCCGGGCTCGGTCAAAGGTGACCCCCGCCACGGGGAAGAAGCCCTTGGCCGACGGCTTGCGGAACCACTCGGCCGCCCGCTTGCTGGCTTCAAGCAGCAGGGGATCATCGGGGCTGTAGGATGCTTCGAGCAGCCGGCGGTAGAGGGCCTGGTCCTCCACCTTGCGCAGCGGGTTAACGCCGGGCGGCAGCGGCTGGGTGTAGTTCTTGGCCGCAACAGGCTCGGTGATCTCCGTGGTCTGCGTGGACTTGCACCCGCCCGACGCCAGCACCGCGCTGCACAGCGCAGAGAGCAACATGGAGCGCGTGGACAACTTCAGACGGTGAATTGCGATGCTCATGCCTTTTCCTTGTTCGTGCGATCCTCAACGCGGCGCGGCGGCGCTCGAGCGTGTATTGTTCCTTCAAGATCGACCGGGGGAAGCCGAGAACACCAGTATTGTTGACCGCCCAAGTGACTTCGCCAGCGCAGCCAACTTCATCCTCCACGCCGGCCGTTTCAGCGGGCCCGGGCCGTGGTGACGAGCCCCTGATTCGGGTTCTGGAAGTCGCCCGCCGGCTGGGCGGCACCTCTGACGTGCCCGAAATCCTCTCGCTCATCATCGACGCCCTGCGCGACCTGCTCGGCGCCGACCGGGCGACCGTCTTCCAGTACGACCCGCAGCGGCACGAACTCTATTCGCGGGTGGCCCACGGGCTGGATGAGTCGGCCCAGCGCGAGCTGCGCTTTGCCGTGGATAAGGGGCTCGCCGGCGAGTGCTGCGTCAAGCGGCGCATCATCAGCGTCCCCGACTGTTATTCCGACCCGCGCTTCAGCGACGCCGTGGACCGGCGCACCGGTTATCGCACGCGCAACCTGCTGTGCATCCCCCTCGTGGCGACGGATGGCGCGACGGTGGGTGTCGCGCAGGTGCTCAACAAGCACGAGGGCGCCTTCACCGCCGCCGATGAGTTCATCGCCGAGGCGCTCGCCATGCAGGCGGCGGTCGCGCTCCAGCGGGCCACGCTATTTGAAGCCAAACTGCGGCAGGAGAAACTCGATCAGGACATCGCCCTTGCCCAGCGCATGCAGGAAGCCACCTGGCCTACGCACGTGCCCCAGCCCGAAGGGTACGAGATCGCCGTCTACCTCCAGCCCGCCGAGGAGACAGGCGGCGATGCGTGCGATGTGTTTGCTGTGCCCGGCGCCGGCGCGGTGCTCTTCATCGCCGACGCGACCGGACACGGCATCGGCCCGGCGCTGAGCGTGACCCAGGCCCGCGCGATGGCGCGCGTCGCCATGCGCTGCGGCGTGGGGCTCGAGCAGGCGGTGCGCCACATCAACGCGCAGCTCTGCGAAGACCTCCCGCCGGGCCGGTTCATCACCGCCTTTCTCGGCCGGCTCGACTCCGATGCCCACACCATCGAGTTTCACTCCGCGGGCCAGGGGCCGCTGCTGCACATCCACGCCGCAACCGGCGCCGCCGATTCAGCGGAAGCGACCGGCCTGCCGATGGGCATCATGCCCTTTGGCGTCGTCGATGGAGTCGAACTCGGCCGGGTCCAGATGGCGCCCGGCGACGTCTACGCGGTACTTTCCGACGGCTTCTTCGAAGCGCAGGATGCCGCCGGGCGGCAGTTCGGCACGCACGCCGTGGTCGAGGTGATTGCCGCCAGTCTCGACTGCAGCGCCGAAAAAATCATCGAGCGGCTCGTCGAAGCGCTCGGCAAACACGGTGGAAGCCGCCCGCCCGATGACGACCGCACCGCGCTGATCGTGCGCCGATTGCCGATCGATCCGAGTGTTTCGCAGGAGTCGATGGGGCCGCTATGAGTCACACCCGACCGACGGTGATCCAGACCGAGCATCTCGACGCCCGGGCGGCTGCGTGGCTGGGCGAGCGCGTCAACCTCATCGTCTGCCGCCACGACGACCCGAGATTCGCTTCGCTGCTGCCCCAGGCCGATGGGCTGGTCGTGCGCACCTACACGCAGGTCAACGCGCAACTGCTCGACCGCGCCCCGCGCCTCAAGGTCATCGCCCGCGCCGGCGTCGGCGTCGACAACATCGACCTGCCCGCCTGCGCCGCGCGCGGCGTGATCGTCGTCAACGCGCCCGACGCCAACACCGAGGCCGTCGTTGAGTACGTTATGGCCGCGATGCTCGATGCGCTTCGGCCGCGGCGGTGGCTGACTGAGGCCGTCGATGCGAACCAGTGGCGCGAACTTCGCGACCGCCTCGAAGCGCCGCGCCAACTCGATGAACTCACGCTGGGCATCCTCGGCCTCGGCCGCATCGGCAAGCGCATCGCGGCAGTGGGGGCGACGCTGGGCATGCGCGTGATCTACTGCGATCTGCTTGACATCCCGGAAGGGTTGCGCGCCGGGGCGGCGCCGGTCGATCGCGACACGCTGCTGCGCGACAGCGATGTGCTGACGATCCACGTGGATGGCCGGCCGGGCAATCGGCACCTGCTGGGCGCGCGCGAACTTGCGACCATGCGGCCCGATGTCACCATCATCAACTCGGCGCGCGGCTTTGTGGTCGATCCCGCCGCGCTTGCCGCGTTTCTCAAGGCACATCCGCAAGCGCAGGCCCGGCTCGACGTGCACGAGCCTGAACCCTTCGGCCCCGATCACCCGCTGCTGGCTCTGCCCAATGCGCATCTGTCGCCGCACATCGCCGGCCGAACGCGCTCGGCAATGGCCAGAATGAGCGACGTGGTCGACGACGTATGGCGGGTGCTCAACGGCGAGCAGCCGCGAAACGCGGTCGTGAGCGATGAATGAGCCGCCGGTCGATCTCGATGCGTTTCCTGTCGAGCGCCGGCTGATTGACGAATCGACCTGCATCCAATGCGGCTACCTGCTGCGCGGCCTGGACGAGCGAGGCGACTGCCCTGAGTGCGGCACGAGCATCGCCACCTCTCTCGATCCCAACCGGCTCATCCACGCCGACCCGCGCCGGCTTCGCCAGATGCAGATCGGCTTCGCGTGCGTTCCGCTTTCTCAGGCGCTTCTGCCCGTCGCATTTGCGATCGCCGAATCCATTGCCACCGAATTCGCGTACTCCACCGTGCTCGTTGGGCTGTTCATGTGGATATTCATCTCGCTCATGCTCCTGAGCGTTCGGCCGCACGCAGCCGCAGTTGGCTTTCCGACGGAGACACTGCGCCAAGCGGTTCGCGGCTTCTCCATCCTCAGCGCTGGTCTCCTGATCGGAGCCGTCGCCTCGCTGCTGCTCGAGTGGCTGGTGTTGTTCATGCTGCTCGGACCGGCTGCCGTTTGTGCGATGCTCTGGCTGGGCCACGCCGTCATCGAATACGCGTGGCGTCTGGCGCTCTACTCCGACGATGAGGGGTTGAGCCGCAAGTTTCGCGAGATCACACCCTTCTACCTCGCGATGTCGGCCTTCGTCGTCACCGCCATGCTCGCCGCGCTTCTTGCGGCAGTGTTCGATAACGTCGGCGATGTCGCCGGCATCATGTGGGGCATCTTCATGGTGGTGCTGTTTCCGATCTACCTCATCGGCGGGCCCAGCGCTCTGGTCGTCGTCATCGTGCTGCCGCTTCGTCTCTTCCAGTTGTCGCGCGCACTGAATCGTCCAATGAGAGCGGCGCGCAGCGCCGGGCATCGATGATTCAGCAGGGCGCACACAACACGGCGACTCCTGCGACGCAGCGCGATGCACCGGCGGTCGACGACTTCACCTGCATCTTCTGCGAATACATCCTGCGCGGCCTGCAGCGCGATGGCGTGTGCCCGGAGTGCGGCGGGCCGGTTTCGGCATCCATCGACCCCGAGCGGTTCGTGCGCGTTGATGCGAGGGCGCTGCGGCGTATCCGCAACGGCACTGCCGGGCTGGTGCTGGCGCCGGGCATTGTGCTGCTGTTCGCACTCATTCGCGGCGCTGTTCCCTCGATCGCCCTCGACGCGGTTCTGGCCGTCGCTGCCGCCGTCTGGGTGGCGCTGTCTGCCGTGCTGCTTTCCGTCCCGCCGCGCCCGCTGCAGCCGCCGCGAGCGATGGAGCTGAGGCGTCGGGTATTGCGATTCATGTCGCCGCTCGCGGTCCTGGCGGCGCTGGCCGCGATCGCGCTGCCGCTGGACCTCTCGCCGGGATCGCTCCTCGCCGTGGCGCTGGCGATCTGCACCGGCGTCAGCTCCTTCTGGGCCCTGGCGTCCTACAGCGGATGGCTCGCGGCACGCATTGATCTCCACAGCGTGGCCGCGCACTTCGACGGGACGCATGATGGCATCGTCTTCATGCTGCTCGGCGCTGCAGCGAGCCTCGTGATCGTGCTGGCCCGGGTCACGCTCCTCGTCGAAAGCAGCGATGCAATGGGCAGCCTGTTGATCATCACCATCTCGATCATGGCGTTCCTTCTACTGGGCGGGCTGCTGGGTTGTCTGCTCGTCGTGCCCGTGGCGTGGTTCGCGATGGCGCGAATCTGGATCCGCCTCAATCGTCTCGTGAAACTCTCGCGGGCCCTGCACGCCGGCGGCTCGTGAACCGCGCCCCTGCACCGGCCGAACGCGGCATACCATGCGCCGTCCAACGAAAGGTGACCGCCATGTCATTCGAAATCGAATCCATCGAAGCCCGCCAGATTCTCGACTCGCGCGGCAATCCGACCGTCGAAGTCGACGTGCAGCTCATCGGCGGCGCGCTCGGCCGCGCTGCCGTGCCCAGCGGCGCTTCCACTGGCGAAAACGAAGCCTGCGAACTGCGCGACGGCGACAAGAGCATCTACGGCGGCAAGTCCGTCCTCAACGCCGTCGCCAACGTCAACGACCGCATTGCGCCCGAACTCATCGGCTATGACGGCCGCGAGCAGCAGTTCCTCGACCGCCTGCTCATCGAGATGGACGGCACCGAGAACAAGTCCAGCCTCGGCGCCAACGCCATTCTCGGCGTCTCCATGGCCGTCTCCAAGGCCGCCGCGGCCCAGTGCCAGCTGCCGCTCTACCGCTACCTCGGCGGCGGCGCCGCGCGCACGCTGCCCGTGCCGATGCTCAACATCCTCAATGGCGGCAAGCACGCCGACAACACCGTGGACTTCCAGGAGTTCATGATCCAGCCGTGGGGCTTTGATGACTTCGACTCCGCGCTCCGCGCCGGCGTCGAGATCTACCACCAGCTCAAGAAGGTGCTCGCCAAGCGCGGCCTGTCAACCGCCGTCGGCGATGAGGGCGGCTTCGCGCCCGATCTCAAGACCAACGAGGAGGCGCTGGGCATCATCGAAGAAGCGACCGAGAAGGCCGGCTACAAGTGGGGCGAGCAGATCTTCGTCGCTCTCGATCCCGCCACGAGCGAATTGTGGAATGAAGCTGCCCAGCGCGGCAAGAAGGGCTACTGCTTCTTCAAGAGCAACCCCGAGGAGATTCTCAGCAGCGATGACATGATCGGCATCTGGTCCGACTGGTGCAGCAAGTACCCCATTCGCTCACTCGAGGACGGCCTGGCCGAAGGCGACTGGTCCGGCTGGGCCCGCCTCACTGCAAAACTCGGCGAGAAGGTTCAGCTCGTCGGCGATGATCTTTTCGTCACCAATCCGAAGTTCGTCCAGCGCGGCCTCGATGAGAACTGCGCCAACGCCGTGCTCGTCAAGGTGAACCAGATCGGCACGATCAGCGAGACCTTCGACGCCGTCGGCCTGGCGATGCGCAACGGCTACGCCGCCGTGATGAGCCACCGCAGCGGCGAAACGGAAGATGCGACCATCGCCGATCTCGCCGTGGCCACCAACTGCGGCCAGATCAAGACCGGCGCGCCGTGCCGAAGCGATCGCACCGCCAAGTATAACCAGTTGCTCCGCATCGCCGGCGAACTCGGCGGCACGGCCGTCTACGGCGCCTCGACGTGGCGCCGCGGATGATGCGCGTGCGAGACGCGTCAACAATGGGCGCAACCGCATGACGAGCCGCAACCGATCGGGTCACGCGCCATCGGGCACCGCGCATGCGCCCCGCGCCTACCCACGGCGCCACGGGCAGACTACGGGTCGATTCCCGCCGGCTTGACGCTGCCGCGCTGCTCGGTGAGCAGTTGCGCGATCATCGCTTCGAGGCTTGTGATGCGCGCCGTCAGAGCCCTGATTTCCGCCTGCAGGCTCTGGACATTGCCCGGCTCGCCGAACCGTCCGGCCACCGTCGGCACCAGGATTGCATCGTCATTCTCGAACCGAATCACCCGCGCTCCGGAGCCGGTAAAGGTCCAGTCAACCAGATCCGGCGAACTGAAGGTCTCCGCATCGATCCTGATCTCACCAGGACCGTTGGGCAGACTGAATATCGGATCGACCGCGCCCGGATCGAGCGGCTCGACTTTCGCCACTTCAACCGACAATTCCAGCGGCCTGGCTTGGCGAATCAGCCGCAGCTGAATCGTCTGCCCCGGCTCCTTGCCGAGCACGACGTTCTTGAGCGTATTCTGGTTCACCACTTGCTCGTCATCCACGGCAGTGATCACATCAAACTGCAGCACGCCTGACTTGAACGCCGGCATGTCCTGCACGACGTTGCTCACCAGCAGCGCCTGGTCCGCTTCGATGCCCAGCTGGGCCGCCAGCGGCGCCGGCACCGGGTCGGTGTAGATGCCGATGGCCACGCGCGGCGCCGCAGACCCGCGGTACTCGAGCCACGAGTTCGGTCGCACCGAAGTGATCCGCCCGTTCTCGCCGAGCACCACTTCAAACTGACGCCGCCGCGCTTCATCGATGAGCATTACGAGGTTGTGCGGCTGCCAGATGACCCGGTCGGGCGAGAGCGCTTCGCCGTTGAGCGTGACGCGCTTGCCCTTTTCATCCACCACGATGGTGAGTTGGCCCACGGGCGGCAGGTTCGCTTCCCACCGGCCCTCGATCGGCTCGGCGGTGTCGATCTGCCGCGTGATGAAAAACTGCCGCGTGATCGATTCCTGCGGCGCCTTCTCCTCGGCAGTCGGCGGGCCGCTCATGGCCGCCACCGCGGCCAGCGCCATCGCGCCAAGACCAGTACTCGCAAGAATGCCGTTCATTGCAAACCTCCAGTCAAGCGGCGCGGCGCTCCCGCGCCCGCCGCCCACTCAGTACAACTGCGACGACGAACCGATCGGGCTGCTCACGCGCACCGCACCGGGCCGGCCGTGCTCATCCGTGCTCAGTTCGTACAGATTGTCCACCGTCGCCTTCTCCACGAACTGGCGCAGGTAGGTCACCTCCGTCGCCCGGCCGTCGGCGGCCAGTCGCGACTCGACCATCACCTTGGGCAGTTCACGGATGAACCGATCCTCCGCCTTGCTCGCTTCGATGTAGCGCGCCAGAGCGTCGTCAGCCGTCAGCGACACGTTTTGCACCGTCGGCGTCGGGACGTTACTTCGCCCCGGCCCACTGCCGGTGATCGTCCAGGCAAACACCACGGCCGCGGCCGCCGCCCAGCCCATCCAGCCCGTCCAGCCGACAAAGCGATACGGCTCGTGTTCCAGGTCATCCGCGCTCGGCGCTTCGACGAGTTCCGCCACGGCCGTCTCGCACTCAACCACCAGGGCCAGCGCTTCGCGGTCTGCATCCGCCGCCGCCAGCCGGTCCCACACCGAACCGTCTGCCTGCGCCATCGCCGAGAGTTGCCGGAGGTCATCCGCTCCGGCTCGCCCGTCGATGACGCGGCTGATGAGAATGTCTTCCTGTGATTCCATGGGCTCCGTCATTTCGTCTTTCCCCTTTGAGCAGCGCTACGCCAACTCAGCCTGCGACAGTGAACCAGCCGCGCGCGACTCGGGCATCGCATCTTCGCGCTCGATCTGCTCGCGAACCATGCGCCTCGCCCTCACCAGACGCGTCTCCACCGTCGTTTCCGGCAGATCCAGCACCTCTGCCACCTGCTTCTGCGACATTCCCCTCACCGCCCGCAGTATCAACGGCTCCCGATAAGCCGGCGGCAGGCTCTGGGCCGCTTCCATCAGCCTTCGCCCGCGTTCCAGCCGCGCCGCCCGGTCTTTTTCCGCGGCGATCACCCCCGCCTCGGTGCCCGACATCGTGTCCAGGTCCTCCACGTCGCGCCGCATCCGCTGCCGGACCTTCCGCTTGCGCCCGGCGGAGCGCGAGGTGTTGATCGCAATCGTCCGCAGCCAGGGGCGAATCGCGTTCAGGTCGTTGAGCGTGTGCAGCGAGCGCACCATGAGCAGCGCCACGTCCTGCAGCAGGTCTTCCAGGTCCGCATCGCGCGGCATGTGAGCAAGAATCACCGCCGCCACCCAGCGCCGATGCTCTCGCCACAGCGCATCGACCTCGGACGGGCTCAGTGTCGGTGCCACACCGTCCGACACGTGCTCGTCGGGGGGCGTCGGATTCGAATCCATTCGCTCCATACTGACGCTCCACAGCCGCACATCCGTCGCCGAGCCTCACGCCGGCCGGCCACTTCCTTCTCGGACTATGGGAGTGTAGGGAGAATGCCCACCCGGCGCGGCTACACCGCCTGCGACTGGGCCTGCGGCACATTCGCCGCCGGCAGCGCCGAGCGGCCCTGCCGGTCCAGCATGATCCGCCCGCCGACGATCGTCATCACCGCCCGGCCCCGCACATCCCAGCCCTCAAACGGCGTGTTGCGCGATTTGCCGGGGAATTCCGCCGCCCGGATCGTCCAGCGCAATTCCGGATCGATCACCGTCACATCCGCCGGAGAGCCAACCGTCAGCGACCCCAGCCCATGCCCAATGTCGCTGCGCGGCTGATCGAGATTGCACAGCCGCGCGGCATTGACAGTCATCAGCTCGATCAGCCGCGACCAGCGAATCGTCTGCGTGTCGATGAGCGCCTTGATGTACAGCGCCAGCGCCGTCTCCAGCCCGACGATGCCAAACGGCGCGCGATCAAATGGCAGCGCCTTGCGCTCGGCCGTGTGCGGCGCGTGATCCGTCGCCAGCACCGTGATGGTCCCGTCCGCCACGCCCTCGCGCACCGCCTGCACGTCCGCGGCGCTGCGCAGCGGCGGGTTCATCTTCGCCATCGTGTCGTAGCCTTCGCACGCCTCATCCGTCAGCAGCAGGTGATGCGGCGAAGCCTCCGCGCTCACCGGCTGACCTTCCGCCCGCGCTCGCCGCACAATCTCCACTGCGCCCGCGCACGACAGGTGCTGCACGTGGTACCGGCAGCCGATGCTGCGATTGATCCGGATGTCGCGCTCGATGATGAGTTCTTCCGCAACGCTCGGCCAGCCGATCAGCCCGAGCCGCGTGGCCGTCGGCCCGGCGTTCATCACCGCGCCGCGCGTCAGCGTCGGCTCCTGGCAGTGCTGCATGAGCGCCAGCCCGGTCAGGCGGATCTGCGTCAGGGCCCGCCGCATCATCGCCGGCGACTCCACCACGTCGCCGTCGTCGCTGAAGCCCACCGCACCGGCCCGCGACATGAGCCGGATCTCCGCCAGCTCCTCGCCCTTGCGCCCGACGGTGACCGCGCCCACCGCGAACACCCGGCAGCGCCCGCGCAACTCCGCCTGCCGGTTGACAAACTCGATCATCACCCGGCTGTCCAGCGCGGGATTCGTATTGGGCATGCAGCACAGCGTCGTGAAGCCGCCATCCACGCCCGCCGCAGTCCCCGTCGCAATCGACTCGGCATCCTCGAAGCCCGGCTCGCGCAAGTGCACGTGCGGATCGATCAGCCCCGGCGTGACGTAGCAGCCCGACGCGTCGATGCGTTCATCATCCGCGCGCGGCGGCAGGGGGGGGCCGACGTGCACAATCCGCCCCGATTCAACGACAACGTCGCCCGGCTCATCCACGCCGTTGGCTGGATCAATCACGTGCCCGGCGCTGAGAACAATGCGACCCATCGGCTGCTGCGGCTCCTCCAGTTCGCCCCCATCATAGCGGCGGCGAAACGCCGAGAGCCAAGCAAGGTCCGGTCGAGACCTGGCAGGTCAGCGTGTGCGCAACGAGACGCCCAGAGAGGTGAGAGCAGACAGTAGAGCAGGAGACCAGGCCCTCGCTGCCTTGCCGCCTTACTGCCTCGATGCCTTTCCCTAATCCCTAATCCCTAATCCCTAGTGCCTAGTGCCTAGTGCCCGGCGCTTCGCCGCCCTGAGCGAGGCTTTGCGAGTCGAAGGATCACTCAAACTCATGCACCACCAACTGACTGATCGCGCACTCGTTCTGGACGACGGCCTGGAAGAGAATGGTCTGGCCGCGGGCGATGAGGGGGACGGCCCGGGTGATTGACGCCACGCCGTTGGCATCGGCAATGGCGCTACCGATGATGGTCGGCTGATCGAGTTGCAGCGCGTTCTGCTGCAGGTCGCAGCCGGGGATGCGAGTCCCCCCGCCGTGGCGGGAGTAGCAGAAGTAGACGCGGGCACCGGGGGTGGCACCCGTCGCGCGCAGCCGGTTAGTTGTTCCGGCGCTGCCCGGTACGGGGCTCTGGAGCGTCATCGTCGGGTTGACAGGCGTGAGCAGCAAAGCCCACGTGTCGCCATCGTATTCCGCAGTTACAGGAATCTGACCGGCGTCGTTGATGTGTGTGGTTCGCTGCATTGTCCAGGCAAGACGGAGCTGTGGCGGCACGAGATCATCGAGCAGCATCATCTGCTCCCCGGGATTGAGGATGAACGCGCGCGTGCTGACATATGCATCGCCGACAATCTGACCGACGTTGTTGATCCCCCTCGCGATACTATTCGGTCCGACATTGGCTGTATGAACATCTTCGATTTGGCCGTTTGTCCAGCGCACCGCATGCACGTAGTTGTCCGGCATCCGCGAATAGCCGACAATGACACCGCCCTCGTTGATGCCGTACGCCTTGCTCTCAAGATTGCTCAGCGATCCAAGGTCGGTGACGTTTCCATTGCGCCAGAGCAGCGCATGCAGGACAGCATCGACGCCGTATCCGTACCCCACAATCTCGCCGAGATCGTTGATGTCGAAAGCGGCCCGACCATCCCAGTCTGGATGGGGCGCGGGCAGAACGCGCATCTCACCGTTCTCCCAGACAAACGCCTTCGCTCCTGTGCCGCCAGCGTACTCCGACTCGCCCACGACCTGTGCGCTGCCATTGAGTGCGTTCGCCCAGCTGGTCTCACCGCCGAGTGTTCCCAGATCGGTCATATCACCGTCGCGCCACAGAAATGCATGTCGATCAAAGAAGCTTCCACCGGGATCGAAGACCGCCCAACCACAGATTTCATCCGAATCATTGATGCCAGTCGCTGCGGCGCTCTCCCCGCCGAGTGTGCCTAGATCGATCACCCCGCCCCGACTCGGCCAGACAACAGCACGAATGTGAAACGAAGCAAGTGCCGTGAATCCGACGGCATGGCCTGCTGAATTTATATCGACGCCTCCGGCCCATTGGTAGTTCTGCGACAATCCCGGCAACTCGAATACCGCGTAGCGATGGTCCTGGGCGGCGGTGCCGGCGATCTGCACGAAAGTTGCAACAATCGTGATCAGTGATGCGTGTCCGGCTCTCATCTGTCACCTCGCTTTTCGATAGTCGTAATCCGGCGGGAGGGGTTTCCCCCTCCCGCCATCGAGGTTCCATGTCACGGACAGTCCGGGCACGTGTACTCACTGTCGCACGCGCAACTGTGCGGGGTGAAGACCAGATCGTCGATGTAGTACGCGGCACCTTCTGTCACGTACGCCGACTTGAGTGGAGTGAAGCGGTTGGGCTCATTTGTGAATTCATCGTCCGTGAGTTTGTCGGCGCGAAGCGCCTCGACGAAGAAGGGGCTGGGAGTCTGCTCGGTGTGCGATCCGAACTGGAGGCACGACCAGCACACCGCGGCGAACTCAGCATCGGCAAATTCGGCGAGCACGTCGTCAACTCCAAAGCCCGTGCTGGCGAAGTGATCGGAGAAGTCCTCCCAATCACTGATGAATTCTTCCCAGAGCATTCCAGGCTCTCCACCTTCCTTGAAGAACTCATTGTGGACCACCGTGCGGCTTGGCGTGCCTTCATTCCACCACGTATCCCCGGTGTAGTTGTGAGCCGGGTCGGGAAAATCCGCCTTCGTCCCGACTTCCGTCGCCATCCGCCAATTCGGCACATCCCACGGCGAGCCGGCGCCCTGATACGTATCCACCAGTTTCTGGATCGTCTCAAGCCCCTGCGCGACCGTGATGTAGTGCACGTGAAGTGCAGTGTACATCTGGTTCGAGTTGGCCCACTGGCTCACCTGGTCGGTGACGTAGTACCCGGCGAACCCCGGATGCGACTCGGGAGTTCCTGCGTTGCCCGCGTCGTATCCCTCCCGCACGTGTCTGCCCAGGAGCCCGGTCGTGACCATGCGCAGCGGGCGGCCGGCAAGGGCCGAGCCGCGCAGCGCCGCCCACATCATTTCATCCTGCCACGCGAGCACCAGATCGACGGCTTGAGTCTGGCAGGTCGTGGTTCCCCCCAGTTGGCCGATCTCGACGAAACTCTTGGGCGCACCGGTCCACGTGCAATTGCCGGTGAGATCATCCTCTCGGAACAGGTAGCCGCCGGACCCGCCAAAGGACTCGTTTCCCCACTGAAGGTAGTCGATGCAGTGGGCGAAGCGGTAGCCGAAGGTCTGCAGATCATCCAGCGCCTGATCGCGGGCGTTCTGGTCCTCGGGGAGGCCCTCGTTAGTGCCAAATCCGGATTCATTGCCCATCATCGAATGCACGCGGACGAGAATCTCGGATTGCTCACCGGTGAGCGGCGAGGGCCGGGCATCGCCGGTGCCCCAGTCGTCGATGACGTGGGTGAAGTTGCTGCACGCCGTGCAGTACGCAGCATCGACGATCTGGTCGATGTAGTCATCGCCATCGGGCATCTCGGGGTGCAACCCACCGTGCGGCGCGATGCTCACCTTCAAACGAACGATCTGGACCGGATCGATCTTTCCGTCCACGGCGATATCGCCGGGTCCGTGCAGACCGAGGCGCATACCCGACGGCGCATTCGCGGTGTCCGTCTCCGCCCAGTCAATCAGCCAGTTGTCATTCGAGTCTGCTTCGCTTCCGTCGATGATCTCGCGGAAGTCCGGCTGTCCGTTGTTGTTCACGTCATAGGGCACGAGTTTGAAGGCGGTCCACGGCCCAAGGCTGCCCAACTGGCCCACGCCGACGATCTCGCCGGCATCGTTGATATCGGTGCAGCGCACGTCGATCATGTTGGACGGGAAACCCAGACTCATCGCAGTGAGGTCGAGTTGGTGGCCGGTGACGGGCGAGACGTCCGTCGAAACCAGGAGAGACTCCCCGCCGACGATTTCCGGGTTCGCCTGGTTGTTGATGGCTTCGGGAGTAAAGAGCGGCGAGACGGACAGGCTGACCTGCGTCCACTCCGATTCTCCCTCGTCGTAGTACCACATCACCGTGTCATCGAGCGTCGAACCATCGAAGAGAGCGCCGATGACCACGCCGTCATCGCTCACGTCGATTGCAGCGCCGCAATCGCCTTGCGCAACGTTCGAGAGAGAGAGAACCTGCCAGTCATTGCCGTCGAAGTACCACAGCGCCGCCTGGACGATGTCGCTGGCATCCTCCGCCTGGCCGGCGACAAGACTCTGACCGGGGAGGGTATTAGGAGTCACGCCCAGCGCATTGGTCAGGTCTCCGGGACTGGAGAGCACCTGCGGCGTGCCGACGATGTCCCACCACGCGACTGGATGACCCGCGAGTGAAGTCCCGACCACGACGCCCTGCTCGTTCACATCGCGGGCGTAGCCGCTGCCGATGATCGTGCGGTCGCCCAGAGGCGCACTGGGGTCCGTGAGATCGGTGATCTCCATGAAGAAGGCTTTGTCGAGCGTATTGTCGATGCACGTGCCGCAGAGGTAGATCGCGCCTTGAGAATTGGCGGTGATGCTGCTGATGCCCTCATCCGCGAGAATGAGGTCGGTCGTGCTGTCGTACTGAATCGGACCATACCAACCCGTCGTGAAGTCTTCATCGAACCAGAGGTAGCCGTAGTTGGCCGATCCGTTGTTCATCGTGGCGACGACGACCCCGTCGTTGTTCATGTGCACGCCGGGCTCGGGCAGCAGCGAGTAGCCGCTGGGCACGGGCAGTTCGACGTAGACGAACGGCTTGAAGATGGGCGCGGTCATCGAGGCATTCTCCGCTTCCGCTGCAGCGCTCGCCGCTCCGGCGGCAGCCGCGGCTTCCACCCCGACTGTCGGTGCGGCCCACCTTCCCTCCGAACTGGCCGCCGAGTTGGCGTGCCACAAGGTCTCTCCCGCAGCCGCCAGCAAGATTGTACTGGCTCCGAGCAGCGAAATGGTCGAGAATCCGCCGTGAATGCGCTTGAAAGGACGTCTCATAGGACGCCTCCTTCGAAGAGGGCGGCGACAAATTCGCCATCGACAAGATGGCGATTCCATCCACCGCAGAATCGACTGAGAACGGCGGCCGTAGCCTCCGCGACCAGCGGCCACCCAGACCAATGGGCGACAGCGCTTCGAGACGCTGCTCCAACCTACCTGCAGACGGCCGCATCGTCGAGAACAAAGCGATAAAGCGACACTCGATCAGGGTGAATTTCTTGTGCCGAACACGCTGTGGTTGAGTGAGAATCTGCGCACCAGCGCGCATCTCCCGCACCTTCTCGCCTTGAAATCACCGCGCGGCGAGCCACAATCGAGGCGTCGGTGGCGGACATGATGAAATCGAACCCCGGACGTGCCGGGTACAGGGCGCCGCGAGGCGCCGGGAGATGGATTGTGAAGGTGGTGGTGACGCGAACGCTGGCGGGTGGAGTGGAGTTGCTCGAGGGCGAGCCGGGCATCACGGACCTGTGGATCGCGCCGCCGGGCATCGGGCCGGATCGCGGCGAGCTGCTGGCGCGCATCGCGGGCGCGGATGGGCTGCTGTGCCAGTTCAACGAAGCGGTGAATGCGGAGCTGTTTGACGCTGCGGGGCCGAATCTGAAGGTGGTGGCGAACTACGCCGTGGGCTTTGACAACATGGATGTGCCCGAGGCGACGCGGCGCGGCATCTGGCTCACCAACACGCCCGACGCCGTGACCGCTCCGACCGCCGACATGGCCTGGGCGCTCATGCTCGCCGTGGCGAGGCGGGTGCACGAAGGCGAGCGCGAAGTGCGCAGCGGCGAGTTCAGCACGCGGCGCGGCTACGACCCGCGGCACCTCATCGGCGGCGACTTCGAGGGACGCACGCTGCTCATCGTCGGCGCGGGGCGCATCGGCTATGCCACCGCGATGCGCTCGCTGGGCTGGGGCATGCGCGTGCTCTACGTGGCGCGTTCGGCGCACGAGGAGTTTGAGCAGCCGCCGTTGCGGGCGCAGCGGGTTGACCTGGAGACGGGGCTGCGCGAGGCGGACTACGTCTCGCTGCACACGCCGCTGACGCGCGAGACGCGGCACCTGATCGGGCGGCGCGAGCTGGGGCTGATGAAGCCGACGGCGTATCTGATCAACACCTCACGAGGGGCTGTAGTAGACGAGCGGGCCCTGGTGGAGGCGTTGGCGTCGGGGGACATTGCGGGGGCGGGGCTGGATGTGTACGAGGATGAGCCGCGCCTGGCGCCGGGGCTCGGCGAATTGGGCAATACGTGCCTGATGCCGCACGTGGGCAGCGCCTCGCGCAGCGCGCGCCCAGAGATGGCGCGGATGGCACAGCGGAATGTGATTGCCGCACTGAGGGGTGAAATCCCACCGAATCCGATTAACCGGGTGGAGCGTCGGTGAAGTGGTTTTCGCCTTAGTGGCTCTGGCTCCTACACTTGCCGCGTGAAACGGGCAATCTTCCTCGATCGTGACAACACGATCATTCTCAACGACGGCGACCTCGGAAACCCGGATGAGGTGCGGCTCATCCGCGGCGCGGCTCATGCGATCGGCTCGCTGCGGCAACTGGGCTATCGCATCATCGTCGTGAGCAACCAGGGCGGCGTGGCGCGCGGGCGCTACACCGAGCGCGATGTCGATGCGGTGCACGAGCGCATCGCGCAGATGGTGCACGACTCGGCGGGGGCGATCATTGACCGGTTCTACTACTGCCCGTTTCATCCCGAGGGGACCGTTGCCGAGTATGCGAAAGAGCACCCGTGGCGCAAGCCGCAGCCGGGCATGCTGCTCGAGGCGGCGCGGAGTCTTGATCTCGATCTGAAAGAGTGCTGGATGGTCGGCGACGGCGAGCGCGACATCGAGGCCGGGCGCGCCGCCGGGTGCCAGACCATTCTCATCACTCGCAAGACGAGTGTTAATACGAAGGCGGACTTTCAGGCGGGCTCGCTCGCGGAGGCGGCGGCGATCATCGCGCAGAACCGCGTTCGCCCGCGGCAGGTGATCCCGCCGGCGCCGACCGTGGTCGTGTCGCCGAAGGTCGTGCACGAACCGCGACACGCCGCGGCGATCACGGGCCGGGCCGACGCTGCACGTGCCGCCCCCGAGCACGCGCCCGATGAGCGCATCATCTCCACGCCCGTGTTGGCGCCCCACGCGGCGCCAACACGGCTCGCCGAGGCAGAACCCGCGATTGCGGCGGCGAACGCGGACGCTCTTGCTGAAGTCGGTATCGAGCGGGTTGATGCGGATGAAAGCCAAGCGATCTCCGAAGGTGCGGCTGACGTCGAGATTGAAGTTGTTCAAGACGATTTAGCGGAAGAGACAGCGGAAGAGCAGCCCGGGCAATCATCGTCGGCGCCCGCCGGACCTCGGCGCGATCCGTTTCGACACATCCCGCTTCGCGTACAGGGCATCGAGCGGCCGCAGCCAGATCGCGACTCGCCGCAGCAGCATGCGGAGCGCCTGCTGACGGAGCTGCTCGGCGAAGTGCGCTCGTGGCGGCACAGTCAGCGCGAGTTCACGCCGTCGCTTCTGTTAGGTTCGCTTGCATCGCTGGCGCTGGTGATACTCGCGGTGTTGCTGGGTATTTATCTCGATCCCGCCATCGCGACGCCGTGGATCGGCGCCACTATCGTGGCGCAACTCGGCGTAGTCGCGTTCGTCGCGATCAATCTTCGGCGCTGATGCCCTGAGCCTGAACTGCTGTGTTGCAATGAGCACGATGCCGACAACCCGTGTAACGCTGCGAGCGCTCGAGGGCACGCCGCTGCAGCACGAGAACATCCGCACGATGGTCATCGCAACGGCCGAGGCGCTGGCCGAGCGACAGGGCCTGCGCATCACGCAGATCGAAGCCGACGAAGCGAGTGTAACAGCAACGGTTGCCGCGGAGCGCATTGTGGCGATTGGCTTTGCCGCAGAACTGCGCCGCCTGACGACCAACTGGTACCGGCACAAGTTCGGCGTGGACACGCTGTGGGGCGAGCCTCACACATGAGTGGCCCGCTTCCCGCACTCGACTGGCCCGCTCTCCAGCGCCTGCTGATCATCATGCCGTCGTGGGTCGGCGATGCAACGATGGCAACACCGCTGCTCCGCGCGCTGCGCAGCGATGCGCAGTCGTGCCATCTCCGGCTCATCGGCTACATGCGGCCGGGCCTCGATGAATTGATCGACGGCAGCGGCCTGCTCGACGAGATGATCGTCGGCCGGCCCGAGGGCGCAACCGGGCCGTGGCGCGAAGGACGCCGGCTGGCGACGGCGCGATGCGATGCCGCCATCCTGCTTCCCAACAGCTGGCGACTGGCGGCGACGGCGCGGCTCGCGAGCATTCCCATCCGCATCGGCTACAACCGCGAAGCGCGCGGCTGGATGCTCACGCACCCGCTGCCGAGCCCCGCGCCCGGCGGGTGGAAGCAGCCGATACCCGCGATCGACTATTACCTCTCCATCGGCCGCAGTCTGGGCATCGCCGCAGATGATCGGCGCATGAGCCTTCGCGCATCTGCCGAGCAGCAGCGCGTCGCCGAGGCGATCCTCGAACGCGCCGGCGTGGCAGATGGCGCCGGCTACGCCGTACTCAATCCCGGCGCCAGTAAAAGCGCGAAGCGCTGGCCGGCCGATCGATTCGCGAAACTGGCCGACCATCTCGCACAGCATCACCATCTGCGCGTGCTCGTGAGCGGCTCGCCGCGCGAGCGCGATCTCATCGAGTCGATCTGCCGCAGCGCGACTTCGCGACCGTTCGACCTGGTGGAAGCGAACATCGCGCTGGGGCCGCTGAAATATGTTGCGTCGCGCGCGCGGCTGCTGGTGACCAACGACACCGGCACGCGGCACATCGCCGCGGCATGCGCGATGGAGGCGCAGGACTCGGGGACCACCAACGCGCCGCCGCTGGCCATCGTCTCGCTGTTCGGCCCGACTGATCCGCGCTGGGCCCAGATCGAGTACCCGCCCGAGAAGCAGATCAGCACCGGCGGCGAGCCGATAACGGAGATCGCGCTCGATCTCGTGTGCCGCGCGAGCGATGAGGTCCTCGCGGCACCGGACTGACTGTCGGCGACTGGCCCCTCCGCCGGGGCGCTGTGGTTTCGTGATTTTCGGCCTGAGTTTGGTACTTTGCCGGTTGCGGCGGCTGCGGTTTGTGGTATCTTTGCATCAACGCACCGAGGCACCGAAGCACCGAGGGATGAGGACGAGGCGCTTGAGATCAGGCACCGACAAGATCAACGCACGGCGCAGAGCGCGTACGCGCCGAACTGTCAGGTCTCGACCTGACCTACCAACTCCGCACCCCATGGGTTCGGGTGCGATGAGAGTGAAGTCTGCCCCGGCTGCGGCGGGCAATGAGTGATTCTCGACGTCTGGAGCGGCGAGAGCCGCTCCAGACGCTTTCTCAAGAGATCTCGCGGGAGGCTCACATGTTTTCAATGCGCTCCGTAATTTCGATTGTTCTTTCGATCTCGATCGTCGCCGGCGCCTCTGCGCAGGACTACCCGTATGCGCTGCTGAGATTGCCCTCGCAGAATGAATCGCTCAAATCTGATGCGGCCGGAGCATTAAACGCATTTGGCGACGTGGTCGGCAGCGCTCCGACGGAGAGCATCTGGTGGCCGCGCGCTGTACTCTGGCCGCGAGAGGGCGGCGTCATTGATCTCGGCACCCTGGGAGGGGATTTATCGAGCGCTGGCGACATCAACGACCTCGGCGAGATCGTAGGTTCGTCGGGATTCGAGCTGGGCGGGAGCATCTTCGTCGGCCATGCGTTCCTCTGGCGCAATGGCCAGATGATCGACCTCGGAACGCTCGGTGGAGAGTCGAGCGGTGCAGTCGGCATCAACAACCGGTCGCAAGTCGTCGGGAATTCCGAGTTTGAGTTCGGCAACCTCGCAAGTGTTGGCTTCCTTTGGGAGCAGGGCATCATGCGAGAACTCGATGATCCATGGCCGGACCGCAATGCGACCGATGTCTGGGGAATTGGAGAGGACGGTGGAGTTGTGGGCAAGGGGCTGAATCTCGACGGGATGCAGCGTGCCATGCTCTGGATAGATGAGGTTCCCGTCGACCTCGGGTCGCTTTCCCAAGGCAGTAGTGTGGCCTACGCCATCAATGATCTCGGCCAGATCGTGGGTTCGTCCAACGCAGCCAACGGGAATCTCCACGCCGTGGTCTGGATCGATGGACAGATCTTTGACCTTCACGTACCTGAGTACGGTCCTGCGAGTTGGGGCCAGGATATCAACAATGCAGGACAAGTCATTGGCGCCATCGGCTACCTTGGCACGCGCGAAATGTTTATCCGCGAATCCAGTCAACCGATGCGCCTGCTCAAAGACCTGACGCCGCCGCGCACCCGTGAAGACTGGCGATTCGATCGTGGCCATATCAATGATGCGGGACAGATCAGCGTGACCGCCTACATTCGGGGCACAATTGATCGATTCGCGCTGCTTCTGACACCCGTGAATCCATCGATGGACCTCGCCGCTCCCTCGCCCGGGACCGCAGGTACAGCCAACACCATCACCGTCAGCAACGTGACGCCCGGCGCTCGTGTCACGTTCCTCTACTCCCGCAACGGCGGCGGCACGCGCATCCCCGGCTGCGACCTGCAGCAGAACGCGCTGCAACTCGATCAGCCGACGATCATCGGCAGCGCCATCGCCGACGCGAATGGCGTCGCCACCATCACCCGCCCCGTCCCCCTCATCGCGCGCGGCCAGACCATCCTCTTCCAGGCCGTCGTCCAGAACGAGTGCGCCATCAGCCAGCTCGTCGTGCATGAGTTTGAGTGACCCTTCGACTCGCAAAGCCTCGCTCAGGGCGGCGAAGCGCCGGGCACTAGGCACTAGGGATTAGGGATTAGGGATTAGGGAAAGGCATCGAGGCAGTAAGGCGGCAAGGCAGCGAGGGCCTGGTCTCCTGCTCTACTGTCTGCTCTCACCTCTCTCGGTGCTTCGCCGTGGTGCAAGCGCTTCGCGGCGCATCTCTTCGATTACAGCGCGGGCCTGGGCTTCGTCGGCGAGTCGGTGGCGGGAGTCGATGCGGATGATGCCTGCTTTGGCGCGGATGTCGATGCCGCTCGGATCGACGCCCACCAGCACGGCCTCGTCGATCTCGACGCCGTTGAAGTGCCGACTCATGGCCATGAGATCGGCGCGATGCTGCGTGTTCATCCACCGGCACAGGGCCGGCTCGACGGGTGCGAGGGCGTTGGGCTCCATGAGATCTTCGCCGTCGAACACCTGGCCGCGCCACTTGGCGGCGTCGATGTTCATGCGATAGAAGGCGATGTCGGTCGGCTTGCCGTGGTAGATGCGCCAGCGGTCGGCTTCGTGGCTCTCGCTTTCGACTGCCTCGACGGTCGCGAGCAGTTCGAGCACGTCGGGCACGTCAGAAGGGATGAAGAGCACGGTTGAGTCGGCGGTGAGGATGTCGGCGCTGCCGCAGATGATCGGCTCGCCGCGCGGCCCGAGGACGTAGCGCACGCCCGAGTAGAAGCCGTCGCGATCGAGGGTGGCGACGGTGTGGCGGCGGAGGAAGTCGCGCGCGTCGGCGGCGGTGTACGTCGGATCGTTGCCAGCGGTCATGATCGATTGTGGCCCGCCGCGAGGCTATATCAAGGCCGGGCGCCGCGGGAGATGCGCGGGCGACGGTTCGGCGCTGCGCCGCCGGCGAAGCGGCGCTATGCTCGTTCAAGGAGCGCGTGGTGACGACGGTGACGATTCTTCTGTTTGCAGCCGCCGCGGATGCCGTGGGCGTGTCGCGGCTGGAGATGGAGGTGCGCGCGGACTGTTCAGCGGGTGAGTTGCTGGCGCTGCTGGGAGCGGCGCACCCGGCGGCGCGGCCGCTGCTGGAGCGCGTGGCCATCGCCGTCAACGAGCGCTACGCGCCGCCCTCGGCGCGACTCGCCGCGGGCGATACGGTGGCGATCATCCCGCCGGTGAGCGGCGGCTGAGCAGCCGAGGCACGTGCATCATGGCGGAACGCGGCGGGAAGATCACGATGTATTACGACGGACGGTGCGGCGTCTGCCGGGCGGGTGTGAAGCGTCTGGGGCGGCTGGACTGGCTGGGCGCGCTCGAACCGGTCGATTACACGTCGCTGGCGCCTGCGGATCGGCCGGTGGAGGAATCGGTCTTCATGCGGGGCATGCCTCTGCGCACACGCGACGGGCGGGTGCTCATCGGCTTTCCGGCGATTCGGCATGCGTTCATTCACACGCCGCTGGGCTGGCTGCTGGGCTGGCTGCTCTACGTGCCGGGCATCAGCCACTTGGGTCGGCTGGGTTATGACGCTTTCGCAAAGCGGCGGCCGCGCGATGCCGCAGCGCCGGCGTGCCGGGTGGACTGAGTTGCTCGAACAGATGAGTGCGAGTGGGGCGCGAATCAGTCGCGATCGTTGCACTTCCACGCGATGGAGATGCCCGTTTCGGTGCGCTCGGGTGTGGGCTGCGTGACGCGCCAGCGGATTTCGGAGACGGCTGAGAGCAGTTCGCGCCAGCCGAAGAGCTCGGCGAGGAACGGGTGCTCCGTTTCAGCGCTGACGGCGGGCCACTGCTCGATGAGCGACGAGACGCGGCCGCCGAAGATCACGCCACGCGCCTGCGTCTGCGAGCCGGTGCGGCACGGGGGATCAACTTCCTGGAGTTTGGCGGCGATGCGGCGCTGGCACAGTTCATCGGTGGAGGCCACCCACCACGCGCGGTCCTTTCCATCGACACTCGACCAGACGACGCGCTCGGGCCAGGCGCCGCTGAGGCCGAGGGTGTTCATCGGCAGGCCTGCGCCGCGCCACTCGGCGGTGCGCAGATCGTCGGGATCAGTGCCGGCAAACGATACGGCGGGCGCGGGTTCATCTTTGTCCCGTTTCCCACGGCGGAACTTTGAGAGGCGGGCGGTGGCGTGCCCCATGAACTCGTCAAGTTCGCCGACGGCCTGGTCGGGCTGGCGCATCTCGATGCCGACGGTCATGGCGGGCACGCCGGTGGCGCCGGCGGCCGTGGCTTCAGGCGAGTCGATGACGGTGAACATGGTTGGGCCGAGGTGCTCGAGCATCTCAGGCTGGGCCAGCGCGATGGGCACGAGTGCGATGAGCGCCGGGCCGGTACGGCGATCGCAAGGCGGGTCGCCGGGCTCGGGCGTGCGCTCGATGCTGACGTAGAGCGCGTGCTCGGCGAGCGTGCCGAGCAGACCGAGGTTGACGGCATCGTCGGGCTTGCTGTCGATGCCGCGCGGCTCGTGAACGGAGGCAAAGTTGAGGTACATGCGGTCGCGGCGCAACTTGGCGGCGCCGGCTTTCCACCGGCCTTCGCCCGAGCCGCGCAGGAACATGCCAAAATCGCCGGGGCCGACGGAGCGAGCGTCGCGGAATTCGTCGTCGTCGGCGAGCGAGCGGCCGGTCGGCTTGCCGAGCATGGTCTTGAGCAGGGCTTCGCCATCGGCGGCGGTGAGGTAGAACCGGCCGTCGCTGTAGGCGAAGCGCAGAGAGCCGTTCTCCGCGGCGTAGAGCGGGGTGTCATCGACAAACTCGCGCACGCGCCCGCCGAGCATCTTGAGCAGATCGCGAGCGAAGGGTTCATCGACGTGGGCCATCATGACCCAGCGGCTGAAGTCGGGACCTTTGCCGCGACCCGCGTGCGCGTCGGGTTGCTGGTCGGTGACGAGCGTGACGCGCTTGCTCACGAGCATGTCAAAGAGCGCATCAGGATCAACGCCGGTGGCGGCGGCAAGGTCTTTCCATGATTTGCCGCTCTGGCCGCTTTCGTAAAAGGCCTTGAGACCGGGCGCGAGCGATGAGTCCATCAATTCCGCGAGGCTCTCGCCGGCGTCAACGAAGCAGTAGTACTGGGTGATGGTGGCGGGCAGGTAGCGGGCGTCTTCAAAGGGGTCGGGAAAAGCCTCGCCGGCGCGCGCGGGCGCAGGGGGCAGCGCGGCGGCGGCCAGCAGCAGAACTGCCAGAGCGAGCGCGCGAGACCGGAATGGGCGCAGAGCGAGCACGACTCAGACTATCCCCAGGTCCTTGTAGATCGCCTTGAGGGTTTCAACGTCGATGTCTTCATCGATCAGCCCATCGTCGAGGGCCGGCGGCATTGGCTCGATCGTGGCCCGCTTGAGCACCGGCCGGTTTGGTCGGAGCTGCACCCGCGATGGCGGGTTCTGGCGGCGAATCTCGGTCTGATCGATCGGCATGGTCGGCGCCTCGGTTTCGGCGAGCGTAGAACCGAACTCAAGCATCGCGCCGCGCACCCGATCGAACGGGTCGATCTGCATCGGCAGCGATTCGATGACGCGCTCGAACTGGCGCGCCGTTTCGACTCGCTCCGCGGCGGCGGGACGGAAGCCGGTGGATCGCGCCCACATGCCGATGACGAATGCAAAGAGAAGCACGGCCGCGGTGGCCAGCCGGCGGGTAATGACGGTGAAGCGATGCCGCCGGCGGTCGAAACGGATCGGGTCCACGCCGAGGCGATCGAGAATGCGCAGCGTTTGATCGGGCGCGGGAGCGCCGGCCCGGACTTCGTCGATCCACTCCCGGTCTCGCGCGAGATCGTCAAGCACGGAGGCATCGCGCAGCACGTCATCGAGCATGGAGCGGGCCGGCTTGCCTGAGCCGCGCGCATCGAAGTAGGCGTCGATGCGCTGCGATTCTTCATCGCGTCGAGCTGAGTCGCGAGGATGGAGATGATCGTCAGCGCTCATGTCGCATCCGCCGTCTCGAATGATGCAGTCGCGGGTCCCGGCGTCTCGGGCAGAGCCTGGGGTTCGTAGAGCTCGGCCTGCTCGATGGCTTCGCGCATCTTCTTGCGAGCGCGATGGAGGTGGCTCTTGATCGTTCCCTCGGGCATGTTCAGGTAGAGTGAGATGTCGGCGATCGACCACTCCTGCTGGTGGAAGAGCAGCACGATCTCGCGTTGCGCGTCGCCGAGGCTCGCCAGGCCGAGCGCCACGGCACGGCGGGCGGTGGTGCGCGTCTCGACGCCGACGGCATCGGCCAACGGCGAATCGGCGTCGCTGCGCCATCCGTTCACAATCTCTGATTCGGCAATCGGGTGAAACTTCTGAACCCAGTTCACGTACAGCCGCTTGGCGATCGTGAACAGCCAGGTCGAGAAGCGGTACTTCGGGTCGAAGCGGTCGAGGTTCTTGAGCACGCGCACGAACGCTTCCTGCACAACGTCTTCGGCGACTTCGGACCGACCTGACATTCGCAGCATGAACGCGTAGAGCGACTCCTGGTGCGTGCGGATGAGCGAGGTGATCGCCTCGGCATCTCCTGTCTTGGCCCGTTTGATGAGTTGCTGCTCTTGAGCGCGTAGCATGCCGAGCCTCTGAAAGGAGTCAACGATCCTGATACCGCGGGCCAGCGGGGCCGTTGCGGTCCTCTGGAGGATACCCGACGACCGGGCGCCTGTACAAGTGCAATCGCGGGTAAAACCGGTTGCCACTTGCCGTTAATGCTTCCGAATTTATCTCCCTCATGCCGACCGACTCGCGACAACCCGGCCCGAAGTTGACCATCGAAGTTTCGGCCTCACGGCCATTCCGCGGGATCGATCGGCGGCGGCTGGCGGCGCAGACGCGGCAGATCGCCGGGCTGCTGGGTCTGCGCTCGGGCGAAGTCTCGATCCACCTGGCCGACGATGGGGAAATGGGTCGTTTGCACGAGCAGCACAAGGGGCTGGCGGGTCCGACGGACGTGCTGACGTTTCACTTCAGCGAGGCGACAGGCGAGCGCGGCCAACTGGAGGCCGAAATCGTCGTAGGCGCCGAGGTGGCGCAGCGCGAGGCCGAGCGGCGCGGGCGGGAAGCCGGTGTGGAGGCATTGCTCTACATCGTCCATGGGCTGCTCCACTGCCTCGGGTACGACGATCATGATCCAGCCCAGGCCCGCAAAATGCACCTGCGGGAGGATGAATTACTGTCGGCGATCGGCCTGGGCGCCGTGTTCCACGATCGGGCCTAACTGATCGGCCGGCGGCGACTATCATGCAGTGCCGGCGACGCCCCGCCGTGGGTCGATGGGGCTTTGCCCGGACGCGCAGCGCGGGCCGATCACGCGGCCGCGCGGGTGGCCTGGCCGATTGAATCGTGAACGAGGTCCGCACTTCGGTGTCCGATCCCTGGATATGGCTGGCGATCGTCTCCGCCCTTGGAGGCGGGTATCTCTCCGCCCTGCAACTCTCGCTGGAAGACTTCACGCGCGGTGAACTCGAAAGCCACCTCGGCAACGGAAAGAGCCAGGCCCGCGTCAATTGGCTCATGGTGCACCTGGACGACCTGATCCTGGCCGTCGCTATCTGGCGGCGGGCGTCGGCGGTCGCCCTGCTGGCGGCCGTACTGGCTGCCTTCGCGCTGGGCAGCGCTCAGCCGACCTGGGCCATCATCGGCTGGTCATTTGCCGCGTTCTTCTGGATCTGGCTCACGCACATCGGCCTTGCGTGGGCGATTTCGGATCACATCGCGGCGCCGGTCGTGGCCGGCTCGCTGCGCGTGCTGCCGCTTCTCTACGTCCTGATGATCCCGCTCATCGCGCCGCTGAACTGGCTCAACGAAGTGGTGCGGCGCCTGGTGGGCGCGGAACTGCGCGATGACCTCGAAGTCGAACTGCGCCAGGTCATGGAGGAAGGCGAGCGCGAGGGGCACATCAGCGGCGCCGAAAAAGAGATGATCGAAGCCATCGTCGACTTCCGCACCTGCACGGTCGGCGAGATCATGACGCCGCGCATCGACGTGGACGGCCTCGAACTCACCGACGACCTGCAGGCGGTCAAGCAGAAGGTGATTGACGACGGCCACTCGCGCTTCCCGGTGTACATCGACAGCCTCGATCACATCGTGGGCATCCTCTACGCCAAGGACCTGCTGCCGTTCGTCGGCGAGGATTCGGGCGACTTCCGCCTCAAGCCGCTGCTGCGGCAGGCGATCCTCGTGCCCGAGTCGCGGCGCATCAGCGACCTGCTCGTCGAGTTCCGCAACCAGCAGGTGCACATGGCCATCGTGCTCGACGAGTACGGCGGCACGGCGGGGCTCGTCACCATCGAAGACATCGTCGAGGAGATCGTCGGCGAGATCCGCGATGAACACGACGTGGATGATCTCCCCGAACCCGAGGTCACGACCAACGGCGACGGGACCGCCGACGTGGACGGCCGCGTGCGCGTGAGCGATCTGAATGACGAACTCTCGTTGAATCTCCCCGAGGATGAAGACTACGACACGGTCGCCGGGTGGGTGTTTGCCAATCTCGGCCGCATCCCGGCCGAGGGCGAAGTGTTCCGCATCGGCTCGATCGAGGTGACCGTACTCGACGTCGAGCGCACGAGGCTGCGGCGCATCCGCCTGCGAGTGCTTCGGGATGAAGAGTCGCCGGTGGCGGCGGATACGGGTGGGGCGAAATAATGCCGATTGCGTCTCATTTCCACCCCTGACCCTATTTCGACGTGCAAATCCGTTACAATGGGCGCGTGCGAGGCCTGCGCCGCCAAACGTTTTGCCCGCGTCGGGCGAGCGGTGGGCGCGGCTCGCCGCATCAGAAGGAGAGAGAGTCATGTCTTTGAAAATTATGGTGCTGGCTGGGGTGGTAGGCGTCGCGGGAGCGGCGGCACTGGGTCAGCCGATCAACATCGGCGATTTCTCCGGCAACGAGCAGGTGATCACCTTCACGCCGGGCTTTGGCGGGCAGAACGCGCCGTTCGTGTACGAGGGGGTGGAGTTTTCGGAAAGCGGCGGCGGCAGCGGCGGCGCTGGCTTCAACGGGAGCATCAACTGGGGATCGTACTTCGACAACATTCCCGGCTCTTCGCAGGGCAACGGGTTCAACGACCAGTGGGGCGACTCGCTGATCATCATGAGGCCGCCGGCCGGGATCCGCCGCTTCGGCTGTCTGCTTTCGACCACTCCGGTGACGACGTGGACGATGAACCTGTACGACGCCTCGAACAATCTCCTCGGATTCGTGACGCGGACCATGCCGGCGCAGTCGGATGCGGTGTTTCTGGGTTACGAAACCAGCGCGGACATCGCTCGCGTGGAGATCGATGAAACGAACGGCGAAAACGGCAACATCACCTTGATGGACGACGTACGCCTCGAGGCGGTCGGCGGATATCGCCTGAGCACCACCGGCCAGTGCCCCGGCACCGTCACGCTCCGCTGGAGCGGCGCGACACCCAGCGTGCAGCAGGGCATCGTCTACGGGGCCAATCAGGGCAGCACCACCATCCCTAACGGACCGTGCCAGGGCACGATGCTTGGCCTGCAGGGCGGCGTGCAGCTGGTCAACATCATCGGAACCGGAAATGGCTCGGGCACGGCAAACGGGCAGATCGGCACCGGCATCTGCAACGATTTCCTGCAACTCGTCGAAGCGGGATCGTGCAACACCTCAAATGTCTCGCAACTGCCTTGACGTCTGGTGCGCATTCAGCGCGGCACAGCGCTGAGCAGATTGAAAACGCAACCGCCCCGCGGAACACTCCGCGGGGCGGTTCATGTTCTCAGAGTGGCAGCCGCCGCTCACACGACGCCCTGTTCGAGCATCGCGCAGCCCACCTTGAGCAGCGCGGGCACGTTGGCGCCAAACATGTAGTTTCCCCCCGCTGGTCGTGCTCTGCGGCGGCGCGGACGCCTAAGGCGTGGATGTCACTCTCCTCCGAACTGTGCAGATTCTCCTCCAATTGCCGCTTTTCTCGTTGCGTCGCCCGCGAGAAGGTGGTAATCTGACAGCGTTCGAAGATCGATGACGCGAACCTGTTCACCGATCTGCGCGGCGACATTGAGGAGGACAACGGCGCGTACATGATCGGCTCGTTCGTGCCGCGCCCGATTGCGCCGACGACAGACTGTAACTGCGCGCCGCGGCCGTGATTTGCCGCCTGATCAGAAAGGACTTGCACATGATGCATCATGTGTCAACGAGACGACAAGCTCTGTTCATCTCCGTCATTCTCGGAGCATTCGCACACTGCGGCGTAGCGCGCGGCCAGGAGGCCGCGCGCTATGCGATCGTGGACATCGGGGATATCGGAGGCCGGGGAACGACGCCGCGGTCGATCAACAACGCCGGCGTCGTCGTCGGGGAGACACTAACAAGCGAGGGTGTCATCAAAGTGTTCGTCTGGACTGATG